>CANBZB010000007.1 GCA_947373745.1 Burkholderiales bacterium
GACCCCCTGCTTCAATCAGTTCGTTGTAAAACCCGTTTGCCTCTTTGCTAGAGTAAGGATTCCTTAAGTATTTAATAAATTCTTCCATACCCCCGGTATTGGCTGATAACTGGAACATGCCGTAGCTAAATCCTCCGGGATCAGGTTTGGTTGTTCCATTAGGCAACTTGATTTGAGGAATCTCGTAGCGCTCGTCATCGGTGCCTTTGTTGATGAGATAGCCATTGAATGAAAAGGGCGAGCCTGTTCGACCAACGCTTTCATACTTTGCTGATGCAAAACCATAGCCATTGACATCTGCGTAGTGCCTTGCAACAGCAAGGCAGTTATTTGCCGTCCGTGCTTTTTTGCATAGACTGATCACATTTTGAATTTCACTGTCGCGGCTTTCATCCATGGCATCCAGTAGAGCGAGATCTTCTTCACATGCTGTATCGCATTTATTCGCGTTCTTAGCTTTTCGCAAAGTATTGCGCTGCATATCTTCTGCATGGGTGAGGTAATTGTTGGAGGTCGCGTTGTAGCTACTAGCTGCACCAGCCTCGCCACCCACCGCCGATCCAACGGCGGTACCTGCTGCTAACACGATCGCTTGTTTGACTTCTAGAGGTATGTCGGTGTCGTTGAGTGCGTGTCCAACGATGGGTGCAAGCGACTGACTAGCAGCAGAACCTACAGCACCCGATTGACTTCCTGTCAACCCCCCGACTAATGCGTGAAGTCCCAGGCGCGCCGTGCCTCCTTCTTTCCAATCATCAATGCAAGCTTGATCGCCTGTGGCGATGGCATCACGAAGTTTGCTATCCGCGTAGTCCCCTATAGCTTTACTAGCTTGCCTACCAAACTCGCTGGTAATAGTGACTTGAGATTGCACATCCGCTTTGACAGACGACGCATCGAATATTTTTTCAATACCTGTCTGTGCATCACCAGTACGGGCTGACATATGGCCTGCCATATCGGTAATAGCCGCCAGTGAAGTGTTGTTGACGCCACCTGTTCTTGACCCAATGCCAATGCTGTTGATCGGTTGCGACATTTCTCCTGTGCGATTTATACCTGCTGAAATGGCAATGCTTTTGGCTTGGTAGTGGGCGCTGTTGTCTACATTCGATAAGTTGGTCGCGCTACTGCTATAGCTATTGCTTTTCGTGTCTACTGCAGTTTGGGTGCTGGTAATGGCCCCGCCTTGCAGTGTTGTGCTGCCAGCAACATGGACGGAAAAACCACCATCGCCTGCGCGCAAGGCACTTTGTTCGCGCACATTGGCATAGTCACTCACAATATCTGTCTTGCTTGCTGAGGCAGATCCGCCATAGCTGCCGGCAGCTATGGGTACGACGGCACTAATGCCGCGGCTTTGTTCATGGGAATCGTATGAACTGCTGTCTTGCTGACTAGTGATTGCGAGGTTACCGTCGATATTGGCAGAGATATGTTTGGCTACAACAACAGCACCATTCAGTGATGTATCGCCCATACTTTGTATATCGACTGTTTGCGCATGGATATGGGTATTTGTGAATGTAATGTCTGACGCTTGTGTCTTACCGTGACCAGCGCTCAAGTTGGCTGTAGCGCCCATGCCTGTGTTGGTGCTGATGGCCACACCTGCGATAGCAGCAGAAGAATTGGTTTGTTGTTCGAATGTGCTGCTGTTATGTGAAGCCTGCAGTGTGATGTCCTTATCTGCTTTGAGCGTAACTGCTCCATTTGCGTATATCTCACTGCCCTGTATGGCGAGATTGCTAGCTTGTGATGCGCCGGTAGCTGTAATCACGATGTCTCCACCAGCAGTGACGTTGCTCGATTTGGCCGTATCGGTTTCGTAAGCGCTTGCACTAGTAAATGAATTTTTACCAAAACCTGCATTCAAAGTGACTCCGCCAATATTTGTTGGGTTGGCTTTGATTGCGTCTATAGACTGCGAAGCAGTCAATGCAGCACTTGCAAGAGCCATGGCTGTCATTCGTGGATCGTTTGTCTGATGCGTTGCGCTTTCCATTTTTTGCGCGGACTGTATTGCTGAGACCAAGGGATTCGACATGGTTACATGGACACCGGACTCGTTGTAGCTATTTATTTGCCGGTTGGTCAGACTTTCCCGGGCTTCCTGGATGGACACGTTTTCTGCTGATATGGCTATATTGCCCGCAGGAGACATAACATCGCTGCCGATTTGTGTGAAATTTTTGCCAGCTTGAATAGTCACATGCCCTGCAATACTGACCACACTACTCTCTTTGGCTACGGTGCTTTTTACGTGTCCTGCATCGTTTCGTTCGCTTTGCACGAGCACATTATTTTTGCTATTTGAAAATGTGCTGTCTTGCTCTTGCGTCTGTTCAACTGATGCAATACGCACATCGCGCTTAGCTTCGAGATCAAGATTTGTAATGGCTGTGACTGCAGAACCCTCGATAGCAATATTTTTTCCAGACATTAATTTCAAATCGCCTGCGGATGCGATATGTGAACCGCGTACTAATTCTTTATGGATCTCCACACTAGAAGAGTTAGCCCCATGCCAGTTACTTTCCGAGCTGTTACTCAATATGTCAGAAGTATCTTTCACTGCAGAAATACCAATGGAGCCAGTTGCCGTGATATGGGCTTGGTGACTCTCTTCATTACCTAAAGTCAATTGACTACCTTCAATCTGTATATCTTTGCCACTGCTTATGTTTGTATTCTTTCCTACGGAAATGGTGCTGCCGTGTTGACTTTCTACGTCCACACTACCAACACCACCAAAACGCTGTAAGGATTTGTGATCTTCAGTTTTTACAGCGCCAATATGGATGTCTTTAGCTACATCGACCACAAGACTTCCGCCAATTTCTACTAAAGCGCCTGCAATGTCTAAGTTACCTTCGGAGGTGATACGCGCATCCTCTTTTATGTGCATAGTGGCAATAGGCCCTAAACGTGTGTGTGCACTGGTACCTTTTGTAGTTGTTTCAATGCTTGTATCTGTCGTGGTTATGAGAGAAATATTGCCACCTGCTTGCATATTTAATTGCAGAGCTTGGAGTGTTGCACTGCTTAAATTAATATCTTTGCCAGCGGAAAGTAGCATGTTTCTACCTGCCTGTAAGGCGCCGTTCATGCTGTCAAAACTACCATCGCCTTGGAGGTTTAAATCTAGACTGGCCTCCAAGGTGCCTGCATTCTCAAAACTTTTTATATCTACTAATTGAACGTTTTTACCGGCAAGCAATGCTCCAGCAGAACGTCTATTAGTAGTCTTGGTTTGTGCCAGGTACACCTGTGGCACCAATGCGTATGTCGTGCTTCCGTCCGGCATCTTTACATCTTGTTGCACCAACCAAACAATATCAGACGTTAACTGCGCCATTTGCTCTGCGGTGAGAGCAATACCTAATGTGAGTTGTGTTGATTTGGCTAACGTGATTGCGTTGGCCATTAAGTCAGCGAATTGTTTTTGACTGTCTGCGTAGGCGCTTAAAAATGGTTTTCCAGTGAGGTTGGATATTTGTTCACGGATGAGGCGTTGCTCATAAAAACCATCGCCCAGCCTTTTTTGTGTAATGGAGGGATCTAACGATAGATTTTGCAGCATGTAGTCGCTCGACATCCATTGCTGGTAAGAGGTAAATAAGGGGTCAGTGGATATGAGGTGGTTACTGCCAGGGTCCGTCACCGTCTTAAATAATCCACTGTTTGCGACATGGATGGGTGCAGGGTTGCTCAAGGATTGCAAGGTCGAGACCCAAGGCCCGTCTCCAGCGCGACCATTTTTTAAACTTACGCCTGTGCCGTCCAGGTTGGCTTGGCTTGTAAGACTCGATTCGTAGCGGTTAGAAGTGAAATATCTATTGTCACCAGGGGCATCACATCCGCTGTCACAAAATGAGTGACTCCACATATTTCCTCTGTAGGTCCTATAGATATATGAGCCTGCATAAGCTAATTTGTATTGCGGCATAGCAGATCCGCGCCAACTGTCTTGGTCTACTGTTGCTCCTGATAAGTCAATGTTGCCCACAGCAGATACTTGACCCCAATAATTTTGAAGCGTGGTGACGCTAGGTCGTAGATTCCCATTGGAAATTATTTGTGGTTTAGGGCTGATAGAAATTACGGAGTTTTGAAGTCCTGTTGCGCTGAAGTCGGTGCGAATGTAGTCGCTGTTCATAGATCCACCATGCGGGGGCTCTATATAAACGCCGCCAATGCTGCTGGGGTCGTGCACGTTGATCTGTCCTGTTGAACCAGACAAGGGCATACCTAGCGCGCTAAGCTCAGTCGGCCCCATGGCTTGGTCAAACAATGCACCCATGACCAAAGTTCGCCTTGTGTTCGTCAAGGTATCGGCGCTGATCAGCATATTGCCGCCAGACTCTATCAATCCGGATCGATTAATGATGGTGTTTGCTTTGGTGAAATTATTATTTGCATCTATTCCACCCGCAAGCGTGACGTTTCCTAACCCAAGAATAGTTGTGGATGGGGAGGTGTCTGTTGTAGAGCTATCGTCAGAGTTTTCAATGACTGGTGCTAGCAAGGTGAGCTGACCTGCAGTGTCTGTTGCACCAATCAAGGCGCTTGGACTTGTATTACGAATCAGTGTCCCAGCGTGGAGTGCAACACTAGGGGCGACAATTTTTCCGGTATTGACGATAGTGCGGTCGGCTTGAATATGCACTAAAGACGCTGAACCTAATGCGCCATCGTTATGGACATCTGCGGCAGCGATATTGAGATTTCCGGGCGTGGTGAGATCTGATTGGTTATCGAATATTCCCGAAGTCGTCAGATCTAAATTTTTGCCTGCTAATAATTTCCCTTGTGGAGAAAAGTCTGATTGCAGTCGAATTGCTATATTTCCCTGTGAAGAAATAGAACTGGTTGGATCACTATGCAAGCTATTAGCTGAAATGACAATATCGTCTTCCGAAACAATAGTTCCATTATTTTGAAAACTACCGGGTGTGACGATAGATTGCAAGCCTGTGCCATAGAGTATTCCTGAATTTGTCACATTGGCTTGGGCGGTGATTTGTAATTCTGCTTTTGACTGGATCGTGCCGGTATTGATCACTGGCCCGTTGTTTTGTATAACGAGATTGTCAGTACGGGTGCTCGTAACACCGGCGCTACGAACGCCTAAACCTGCTTCCGTGCCCAACAGAAATATCTTGCCTGCATACATGCCACCCAATTGCGCTATGTCTATAGCCATGGTTGGTGTTAGGCTGGTTCCGAGTGCTGGTGAAACTGAATTCTTTAGATTCGTAGTCCACGATGAAGCGTCTATGGTGTTTGGGCCTGTCACGACGCTAAGATCATTGGCCCAAATACCTGCATTGACTTGGACTGCTCTGGAAAGAATGGCGGCGTAATCTGTAGTTCGAAGATCTAGCCCCGTGCCATCAATGACAACGCTTCCGCCTTGAACTCGGTAGTTATCAATCTGGCCTTGAGTCATTGCGGCTGTGCCTGTGGTGAGCGTAGCTTTGCTCGCATTGATAAACCCTCCCCCTTGGACGTGGATGCCAGCTGGGTTGGCAATGACGACCTCTGCCCTAGGCCCTGCCACTTCTAAATAGCCATTCAATTGGCTTGGGTTGCTAGAGTTCACTTCATTCAAAATAACTTTAGCGCTTCCTCCACTAAGCCATGGGTTACCTTGCACCCAACCACTCAACTGGGTTTGCGATGCTGTCCTGGCATTGTTCAATATGACGCCGTTGCGCTGAATATCGAATTGGCGAAAGGTATTGCGCGACACGCCTGCGCTACTAGGTGTTTGTATATTGACTTGGGGTATCGCATTAGCAGTTTGTAGAACAGTAGCGCGTTGATTAGCTGCTGCGCTAGGGTCTGCAGCAATTTGCGCTTTGGTAAAGGCGGGTACCAGGAAAAACGTAACACCCTGGCAAAGTAAGCGATAAAAAGAATGCTTCAAGATACATGCTCCTTCATCAAAATTTCTTTAAAAATTGGCGGTGACACTAAAGCCCGCCGTGCTGCTGGCAGTAACAAACTGAGTAGGCTTGCGCAAGGGCTGTGCATAAAAAAGGTCGTATTGAAGACCCGCAATTAATCCGCGGATGCCTAGCGCTAAGCCTGCTAGTCTTGTTCCAACCAGTGAAGTCGTGCTTTGGCCTGCAACTTCGCCCAAGTCCATTCCTAAATAAAACTCTTGTGTTGGTATCTCAGGTGTATTCCATAAGTAACTCAGGTCGTTACGCCAAATCCAACCAGCATCGCCTGTTAACACTAACTCGCCATCAAATCCACGTACCGTATTACGTCCTCCAATCGACATGCGATTTGGCGGAGTGAGGGCAGTGCGGTTACTTTGAATCCGCCATGTACTGTTGTAGCGGAGGCGTTGCGCATCGATCTCGAATGGCCAAGATAAGTTCATATCCCCTGCAAAAAATATGAACTGCGATGTGCCTTCCGCAAATGCCTGTTCGGGCGCTGGCAAGGCACCAAAGGCATACGTGCCCCGTTTAAAAGTGAGGTTGCTATCTAGGGAGGCACTTTGAATAAATGCTTTATGACTCAGCGTGCTGTACCAACCGCCTTCCACCCTTTGTTGGTTTTGAATTTCAGTGTCATCAATGTAGTTTTTGCTTTTTCGCTGGAACGCACCCAGTGTGAGACTCCATTTCTGAGTGGCGTCCCTTGCTAAGAGCTGGGTCAATTTGAGATCACTGTTTTCGCTTAAACCGCGGTAGACATAGGTTTGACTCTGACTCGCTACGCTTTGGTAAAAAGACCCCTTGTTGAAGGTTGCACTGACAAGGGAATAACCAAAAGGAATGGAGTAGTGCACTGTATCGCCATGTATGCCGCGCCTACCTGCTTTGCCACCGCCTAGGTCGTTGTTATGCGTGATGTAAAACATATCGTTGAGCTGCAGTGGGTTATCTGCGCTGAGCGTGACGCTACTTTGGTATTTGCCCGTCGCTTGGGTGCCACTGTCATCAACAGCCAATGAAACGCGAAATGCTGAGGAGGTTTGATAAGACACCCATAAATCGCTATCGCCAAGCTCGGCGTTTGGATCAGAGGACGGAACTATTTTGATGTCTGCATCTGCAGTTGGGATACGTTTTAGATTTTCTAGTGCTTGCTCAATGTCGCGCACATTAAGCAGGTCTCCCGCTTGCATAGGGAATGCCCAACTTAAGTCAGTCAATGCTTTTGCTGGGTCATTGAATCGAATGGCCCGAATACGGCCTGGGACTATGGTCAGTAGCAATGGAGCATGCGTTGTTGAACCGGCGTGTAACAGTGCTCTGGTGGTAATCAATCCTTTCTCAATTAACACGCGCTGTGCGTGTGAGAGTAGACGGTCTGTATTTGGTGCATGTATGCATGCTTCGTCTCTTGCTTCTAACTTTGATTGCTCGATAAGTGATTCGCGCAACCAATCAAACGCAGGAAGCGTACGGCCCTCCAGATCGATGAAACTTATGGGCCCATCAAAAACGCATGTATTGGCGGATATGGAGTCAGCTAAAGCGCCGACCTTTGCCAAGATAAATCCTTGATTAGCAAGAATACAAACGCCAAATAGCGTTTTCATCAGCTTGCGATGTAAATATTGCATGACCTTGCTCCCTCTATTCAATCGCGAATATTGGAGCAGTGCGACGATGGTGTGAGGGTAAGGTGTACTTACTAAATAATTAAATGCCGTTTAATTTTTCAAGATGAATGTGCCTGAATCTATCTACATCTCAGCCTCAGGCCATAACCGTGGAAAATAAAACCGTAATGCGTGCTGAGGCACTCCAAACCGCAACTTGCCATGCGGCGAATCCGTCTCAAGAAGGCCTCGTTTGAGCAGTGCAGATATTTGCGCGGTGGCTAAACGATCACCCAAACCCAAAATAGCTTTGAAATCAGCGCGGTCTAATTCCGCTCTAGAAACAAACAAATAATGCAAAGCACGAAGTGCCTCTGTGCGAACGCCTGAGCGTTCAACTTGCTCTTCATACGTTAAGCAAGCGGATATGCGGTCTTTCATGGCCTCAAGTGAAAGCAACTGGGCGATGAACTCCACTTGGTCTATGCACATATCCAGTACATAGTTAATCCATTGCATCAGGCCTGTTTCGGTCAAATTACCACGACCATCTAAATCACCCGCACGCGGTTCATCCGCTCCTGCTAAGCGTTGGTAATACAGCTCTTGTGATCGCGCGAATCCGCGTAAGGGCGACCAAAGCCCGTTTGTGAGACCCATATGGCCGAGAACCAAATGGCTATGCAAGCGTGTGACTCTGCCATTGCCATCTAAAAATGGGTGAATCCAAGCTAAACGTTGATGAGCGGCCGCCATGGCCACCACTTGCATTTCGCCTTTACGTACATTTGAGTAGGTACTAGACCAGCGATTGAGAAATTCAATCAAAGAGCCAGCTGCTGGCGCTGCATGGCGTCCAACACTGACCTCGCGCGTTCTAAAGTGGCCAGGACGCAGATTGCCGTCATTTTCTGGAAGTCTGGCGAATAAATCTTGGTGGATATCGCGCAACGTTTGTACAGACCAAACGGTCTCGTTTGTCCACTCGGGCCAGAGCGTCTCTAATTGCGACTCAGTCGACATGTGTGCCAACGCTAGGCGCTGTCTGCGTGCTTTGTCTTCGTCTTGGGAGTAGTCGTTGCGCAGTGCTTGCTCTATCTCCAAGGGCAAAGTATGTTGCCCTTCAATTTTGTTGGAGTAGAAAGAATTCATGGAGCGCAGTATCTTGCGCAATCCAGGTAATGCACCCGGGGGGCACCAACCAGACAAACGATCCGCTTTTCGAATTAAATCATTGGCACGCTCTAAAACTGGCCCCATCTTGAACTCGGACGGCAGCAAGGGCTCCATCTGCGCAGGATGGTCGTAGAGCTGAAATTTTTGCGACTTTGACATAGACGCTAAGTCTATGTCATATAAGGAAATTTACCAAATATTGCGCAAGTTTTTGCGACTTTGATCAGCGTTGTTTCATGTCGCCGCGGAACTGGCCGCCGCGTTGAATTTCCAACTCTGAATATTCCAATGAACCGGAGACACGACCGGTGCTGTGGATCAATATATGGTCTTTGCACGAAATGTCTTGGTTGAGTTCGCCGTGCACATCTATTTCGCGGGCGCGAACCACGCCAGTCACAACGCCTTCTTTGCCAATAAGCAAATCATCTGCAGTCAAGTCACCGGTGACGTTGCCATTGACTACAGCTTTGCCTGGGGCAGAAATAGAACCTTTGAAGGTCACGCCTGTTCCGATGACCAAATTATTTGCAACCACGACGCTGTCTGCCATATCCGAATCCTTTGGGCCGCTTACGGCAAGTTAAAGATGTCTAATTATGAATGCCTTACAACAAAAAAGCGATGCAAATTGTTGTAAACATTCAACATTTTTATATTTGAACCACGACATTTCCTAAAACTTGACCCGTTTCGACCATTTGATGGGCTTTGATCAAGTCTTTGAGAGGCAAGGTAGCTCCAATCGTGTGTTTGAGCATGTTGGCATGCAAAAGTGCGTCAATGCGCTGTAAGCCATAGGCGCGCGCTTCTTCAGTGAGGTCGTAGACCAAGAAAAACTTCAATCCAATCGATGCGTATAACAAAGTACGGAAATTGATGGGCACGTCCCCGGGCACATTGGAGCCGTAGCACACCAACTGTCCGTGCGGTTTTAGGCAGCCTTGGGTGAGTAAATGCGTGGTAGTCGATAAGTCCATGTCAATGATGACATCAACGCCTGCTCCTGAGGTGAGCTGCTGAATGCGCTCAGCGACAGTTTCGGTTTTGTAATTCACCACATCGTGTGCGCCTGCATCTTTGGCGTGCGCCGCTTTGGCGGTAGAGCCAATAGTGGCAATCACTTTGCCACCGGCTAACACTACCAATTGCGTGATGTAGTGACCAACAGCGGAAGCGCCGCCAATGACCAACACTGTTTTATTCTTGACGTCACCAGCCAGCCGAACTGCTTC
Organism: Burkholderiales bacterium; assembly: GCA_947373745.1. Lineage (GTDB taxonomy): Bacteria > Pseudomonadota > Gammaproteobacteria > Burkholderiales > Burkholderiaceae_C > Limnohabitans. Next base: position 9,982 of record CANBZB010000007.1, read on the forward strand.
GATCGCAGTCAATACGGGAATGCCAAAACAAGCGCCGGCTTCAAAACTGACCAACTCAGGCAGTATCACTGCTTGTGCTTGTGGCAAACAAACAAATTCACTAGCCGTTCCCAGTGCGCGCTTCCATTGCGCATTCCACACCCACACGCGCTCGCCTATTCGCTTTGGAGAAACACCTTCGCCCACGGCGTCAATCACTCCAGCGCCATCGCTGTGCGGAATGATGCACGGGTCTGTAACAGGCCTTGCCTTGCGTGACTTCACATCAGAGGGATTCACACCAGAGGTGACCAGTTTGACGCGGACTTCACCAGCAAGCGGTTCTGGCGTAGGTTGCTCGCCAAATTCAAGTACATCAACTGCCTCACCATTTTTTGTGTACCAAGCGGCTTGCATAATTTTCCTTAGAAGTGCGAAAACGGATTTATAACTTTGGCCCTGACTGCACTAATTTCTGTGCGACCTGACAAATCATTGTCGCATCCACTCTGCACAGGTCTTCTAAGTTTTTAGCATAAGGCACGGGAATGCGCGGTGAACCGAGTCGCGTGGGCGCAGATTTCAATTTGCCAAAGAAGTTTTCTGAAATGTCGGCAAGCAACTCGCCACCAAATCCGCCAACCTTAGATGATTCGTGCACGACCAAAATGCGTTTGGTTTTTTCGATGGATGCAAATACGGTCTCGCGGTCCCAGGGCCAGAGCGTTCTTAGATCTATCACTTCTGCATCAACACCTTTTTCCGTTAGCAGTGCTGCTGCGTTTAAGCAATCGTTGGCAGACTTGGACCAACTTAGCAAAGTGATGTCTCGACCAGCTTTACGAATAGCGGCGTGACCAATTGCAACGGGTTCAGCACTTTCATCTACCTCGCCTGTAGTGAGCCATAGCTCTTTGTGTTCCATGAACACGACGGGGTCGTCACAACGAATAGCGGCTTTTAGCAAGCCATGGTTATCGGCGGGTGTGGCAGATGCCACTACGACCAATCCTGCTGTTCCCACCCACAAATTTTCGTTGCTCTGCGAGTGTTGGGCCGCCATGCCCCAGCGCATGCCAATCGGTTGACGAATGACCATGGGAACGCGTACTTGGCCACCTAGCATGTATCGCACTTTCGCCGCTTGGTTGATGATTTCGTCTGCCGCACACAAGGCGAAGTCTGCATAGCGCAGTTCTGCGACAGGGCGCATGCCCAAGAGGGCAGAGCCAATCGCGGCAGACATAATCATTGATTCGGAAATCGGCGTATCGACAATACGTTCTTTACCAAAGATCTTTTGCAGTCCCAAATACTGGCCTGCTACGCCGCCCTCAGGGCCCACATCCTCACCTAAAGCCCAGACCTTGTCATTGGCTTGCATTTCTTGACGCAATGCCAAGCATCCTGCTTGTGAATAGGTCATCACGCCCATGAAGGACTCCCGATGTCTTGCACGTCTTGCCATGCGGTGACAGCGTCTGGAAAAGGCGCTGCCAATGCGTCTTTCACCGCGTGCTGAATTTCTTCGTCCGCTTGCTTTGCAAGTGATGCAAGTTCTTGTGCACTAGCGTCGTGTTGTAGTAGCCAGCTTTCTGCATGGCGAATGCAATCGTCTTCTCTAGCAGCAAGCACCTCCGCAGGGTCGCGGTACAAACCTTTGTCGTGTGCCAAATGGCCATACCAACGATATGTGGTGGCATGTAAGAACTGCGGGCCAGATCCTTGGCGAATCTGGTCAATCAAAGGGCCTGCAGTATTGGCAACCGTCACCACATCATTGCCGTTGATGCTGCGGGTAGGAATTCCAAACGATTTCGCCCGTTCAATAAATGGCGGGCCTGCTGTGAAATCTTTGGTCTTGAGCGTAACGGAGTAGCCGTTGTCTTCGCATACAAACAACACGGGCAAATCAAATAATTTGGCCCAGTTGAACGCTTCAAACAAAGGCCCACGGTTCATCGCGCCATCACCAAAAAATGCGACCACTATTTCAGGTCGTTTTTGCATTTTGATGGCGTGCGCTGCGCCCACAGCAATCGTCACGCCGTCTGGTACAACGCCATTGGCACCTAACATGCCTTTAGAAAAATCGGCGATGTGCATAGAGCCGCCTTTGCCGCCACTGGTGCCACCTGCACGGCCAAAGAGTTCACACATCATGCGCGCCGGTGACACACCTTTGGCAATGGCGTGGCCGTGGCCGCGGTGGTAGCTAGATACAAAATCTTGCTCGAGTAAGTGGTGACATATGCCAGTCGCAATCGCTTCTTCGCCGCTGTACTGGTGAACGGAGCCTCTGACATGCCCGTCTTTTAGGGCTTGGCCTGCTGCTTCTTCAAATTGGCGAATGCGATGCATGCACAGCAGCATCGCGCGGACAGCATCTGCGTCAATCAACTTTGATTTTGAGATCACGAATCAACTGTCCCCAGTACTGGTAGTCGGAAGCCATGGCCGTACTTAATGTGTTGGCTGGTGTGCCTGTTGGAGTTAACCCCAAGCCGCGCAAACGTTCTTGTATTTCAGGCATCTTCACAATTTTGACGATCTCTGTGTTGAGACGGTCAACGATAGCGTCCGGTGTGCTGGCAGGGGTGAATACGCCATGCCATGAATTGCCAATCACACCGTTGACGTCCAATGTTGGCGAGAACTCCGTCATGGTGGGAACATCAGGCAAGCTAGCAATGCGTTCCGCACCAGAGATACCGAGCGCTTTGATCTTGCCGGCTTTGATGGAGGGAATCGCGGTAGTTGATGCTTCTAAATACATGCTGACCACCCCGCTCATCACATCTGGGCCGGGATTGGTTTTATAAGGGATGTGATTGAACGAAATACCTAATCGCGAAGCCCATGCTTCAAGCGCAATGTGAGGTTGCGAACCAACGCCTGCGGAGGCGTAGTCAATCTTGCCAGGGTTACGTTTCGCGTATTCGACCATTTCCTTCATGGTGTTGTAAGGCGCATTGGGTGTGGCTGTGAGGATGTGGGGGACCAGCAGCACTTGCGAAATGGATTTGAAATCTTTGAGCGGGTTGTATTTGGCGTTAGGGTAGATGTGCGGAGCAATCGCCATCACACCTTTGACGGTGAAAAACAAGTTGTAACCATCGCCTGGCATGGCCGCAGCAGCCTCCGCGCCAATCATGCCGCCTGCACCGGGTCGGTTGTCGATGATGACGGGTTGACCCAGCGCTTGTCCTAGTTTGTCGCCAATTAAACGCGCCACGATATCTGGCGAAATACCCGCCGCATACGGCACGATCATTTTGATAGGGCGATTGGGATAGGGCCCAGTTTGTGCCCAAGTGCTGGTGGAAGCGATTGCGGCAACGCTTAAAGCGGCAGCGGTAAGTAGGTGTCTGCGTTTCATGGTGAGAGCTCCAGTGGGTGAACTAACGCCATGCTACGAATAGCCGACCTGCTATACACCCGAGCAAACCCTTGCCGCCCCTGTCAAATTGCCTCAAAGTGTCACCAAGAGGTCAGAGATCTAAAACCTCAGAGCAGCAGCATGCCTGTTAGGTGGTTGATGACAATTTCTAAAATTTGTAATAAAACTAGCAGCGCCAAAGGTGAAAGATCTATTCCACCTATTTGCGGCAAAACGCTTCGTAGAGGTTGTAACAAAGGCTCGACGAGTCGGGCTAAAAAATACCCAGCTTCAGAACCAGTGCGCACCCAAGACAAAAGCGCATAAGCAATGACCAACCACACCAAGCTCGACATGGCCAAGTGCACGAGTTCTAACAAACTCAACACGGCCAAAGCCTGCCAGTTCGGTTCAACTTGGGACAGTAAGGTGATCACACATAACTTAGCTAACACCACTAAATAAGCGGCAATCAAACTCGCTGTGTCTAGTCTGCCAAGTGATGGGATGAATCGCCTGAGGGGCAGCACGCACCAATTGGTGAAAGCAAAAATAAACGGTGCAAACGGGTTGCCGGATTGCAAAGACAGGCTGACGCGTTGAAACTGCATATACAAACGCAACAAGCAAGTGCCAGCCACTAGGCTGACGGTGACATTGAGTAGCAAAGAAAATATTTGGTAGAGCATGGCCTTGAGTTTAGTGCTTCAAGATGACAGACAATCGAAGGGTCAGAGATTAGAAAGTAAACCGTGCCCCTCTCACCTGGACAACCGCGTGCGCTTGCGCATACCAGAAACGTTAATTACCAAGGCTTTCAGCGTGAAGATGGCCTCTGGGATATTGAAGGCCACATGCGCGATACCAAACCCATGGTCTTCGATATTCCTGGCGAGCACACCTGGCAGCCTAATGAGCCTATCCACGACATGCATATTCGTGTGACGGTGGATACGAATTTAGTTGTGCAGGCGATTGAAGTGTCTATGAATAATGTCCCCCATGGTGAATGCCCAAAGGCCTCTGCGCCTATGCAAAAAATGGTGGGCGCTTGTATGGCGCGAGGCTGGCGTAAATCCATCGACTTGCATCTCGGCAACGAACAGGGTTGTACACATTTACGCGAATTACTTTTTAATTTGGCGACAGCGGCGTTTCAATCGATACAAGGTACTTTTGCAGTGAAAGACCTCAACACACCGCCTCCGCATTTGGGTCGTTGTTTGGCATGGGGATTTAACAGTCCCTTGGTCGAGCGGCGCTACCCCATGTTCTTCCAGTGGCCAGAAAAGAAGCCCAAGCCATGAGAACCGCCATCCACCGCAACGCTTTGGTTTTGTTTTCGGGTGGGCAAGACTCCACCACCTGTTTGGCCCATGCTCTGGCGCAATATGAACGCGTAGAAACCTTGGCCTTTGATTACCGCCAACGCCACTTGGTAGAACTAACGGCGCGTCTGGAAGTGCTGGCGCAAATACGCACCACATTTCCGCAATGGGCCGACAAATTAGGGGAAGACCACTTGCTCGACCTCGGCGTGCTGGGGCAGGTGAGTGAGACATCATTGACGCGCGATATGGCGTTTCAAATGGAGCAATCGGGTTTGCCCAACACCTTTGTGCCTGGACGCAATTTATTGTTTCTGACTTTGGCTGCGTCACTAGCCTATCGACGCAATTTAGATGTGATCGTCACCGGCGTATGTGAAACCGATTTTTCAGGGTACCCCGATTGTCGTGACGACACCATGAAGGCCATGCAAATCGCATTGTCCTTAGGCATGGACAGGCGGCTGTTGATTGAAACCCCGCTGATGTGGATAGACAAAGCCCAAACATGGCAACTTGCGCATGACTTAGGCGAGCGTGCAATAGCTGGTGGTGGTGAGAAGTTGGTGGATTTGATTGTTGAGCACACCCACACTTGCTATTTGGGCGATCGCGAGCACCGCCATGCATGGGGCTTTGGTTGTGCAACCTGCCCCGCTTGTGATTTGCGGGCTAAGGGTTGGTTGCGCTGGAGGCGTTGAAAGTCACAACAAACTTGGCTGCGCTACCCTCGGCTGCGACTCCAAACACCCACTGCTGGTTATGAAACGCTGCCACGCTAGGCCGATGCGCCACAGAGACCAAAGCGCCTTTGTTGGCGCTGACCATGGCCATTAATTTTTCATACATGGCCTGCTCTAAAGCCTCGTCCAAGGCGCTGGTAGCTTCATCTGCAAATACCCAACGCGCTTGCTTGAGGAATACGCGCGCCATCGACAAGCGTTGTTGCTCGCCACCAGAGAGTTGTTGGGTCCAATGGCCTTCTTCATCCAACTTATTCATGAGCTGAGGAAGATGCACATCCATCAGAGCTTGCTGCAATTCTGCGTCGCTATGTTGCGAATGCGTTTGGGGATAGGTCAGCGCATCACGTAACTTGCCTTGCGGGAAGTAGGGGCGTTGGGGCATAAACACCGTACCTTCAGGTAAAGCAATATGCACGATGGATGATGGGGTACCGTTTTGCGTTGGCGTTGCTGGCGCGCCATTGCCATCACTAATGTTGGATAACTGCACATAAGGCCAGATGCCTGCGAAAACACGCAACAGCGTGGACTTGCCGCAACCGGATGGGCCGCGAATCAATATGCGATCCCCGGCATGGATTTGAAAACCCGCATGTTCTAACAAGACCTTGCCGTTAGGAAGACGGATAGTCAGTGCAGGGGTTAGCAGTTGGTTCAGTCCTGGCGTGCCTAAATCCATAATGTCTGAGTCAACAGCAAGTAAATTATTTTGTGCGTTAACCCATTGCGATGCGCGTGTAGCTTCAACCACTTGCATTTGGTCTTGAAAACTGGTCAAACGCAATGTGGTCGCTTGCCAAGATGCCAAGCGACTGTAGTTAGAGATAAACCAACTCAGTGACTCTTGTACCTGTCCAAAAGCAGACGATATTTGCATCAGCTCGCCGAGTTGAATCGCACCGCTGAAGTAACGTGGTGAAGCTACCAACATGGGAAACACCACTGCCGCCTGTCCATAGCCTGAACTAAACCAGGTGTAGCGCTTCTGTACGCGCAATAAACGCATGAAGTTATCAATCACTTGTGCAAAACGTGATTGCAAAGAAGCGCGCTCAACGCTAGCACCACGGTCCAAGGCAATGGCTTCGCTGTATTCACGTACCCGCATCAAGTGGTGGCGAAAGTCGGCTTCCAGGCGTTGTTGTTGAAAATTAAGCGACGCCATCGATCTACCAATCCAATGCCCTAGCAAGCTGCCACTGAGCGCATACAACAAAGCCATCCAGACCATAAAACCTGGAATGTTGTAAGCGGTACCAACCAACTCAAAACTAAAACCGCCTGAGAGCGTCCACAAAATCCCAATAAAACTTAGCAAGGTGACGGAGGCATCCAATACGCCTAAAGAGAGGCTTACCGTGTCGGCGGTGAATTGCTGAACATCCTCTTGGATACGTTGATCGGGGTTGTCTGTGCCGTTTTGCGCTTGCAGTTCTAAACGGTAAAAAACATGGTGCGATAACCAGCGTTGCAAGTAGTCGCGTGTCATCCACGTGCGCCAACCAAGTTCTAGCAGTTGTGTGAGGTAAAACTTATAAACCGCAACAACGATGTAGCAAGTCGCCAAAATACAAAACACACCCAACTGATGCCAAAACACGTCGGCATCGCGGTTTTGTAGGGCATCATAAAAAACGCGATTCCAGTCATTAAATAACACCATCATGTAGACCATGCCAAGGTTCAAGCCTATGCAAGCCGCCAGCAAACTTCTAGCGCGCCATTTGTCTTCTGATTGAAAGTAGGGTAGGGACAACGCCACAACTCTGCGCAATTGCAAACGGGTTTTTTGCCAATTGCTTTTGGGAGCGTTCACATCTTTCCCGTTCATGTATTTCTAACGCCACTGACGACATGTCCTGCTGGCACATGGCGGGCGGCAGATTCGATATGGCCGGTTTGGTCATCGAAGAAAAAATCTGGCTCAAACTCGCGCAGAAATTCGCCCTTCTCTAAGCCACCCAAAAACATGGCTTCGTCGACTTCGATGTTCCAGTTCATGAGTGTGCGAATCGCGCGTTCATGCGCGGGTGCGCTACGCGCCGTTACCAAGGCAGTTCGCAAACGCATATCTGGTATGCCGGCATGTTGTAGGGCTTGTAAAGCATCTAGCAAAGGTTTGAAGGGACCTGCAGATAAGGGTTGCGCTGCATGGTCTTTTTCATGTTGCTGAAAAGCATTCAAACCTTCGGTCTGAAAAACCCGTTCTGCTTCGTCGCTGAACAACACGGCATCACCGTCAAATGCTATGCGCACTTCATGCGGGTTAGCGACTGAAGCGTGCGCAGAATGTGGATACACCTGTGCAGCAGGGACGCCAGCCTCTAGTGCGGCACGTACGTCGGCTAAGTGGGTGGATAAAAACAAATTCGCATGCAAAGGTTTTAAATAGCGCCACGGTGCTTGCCCACGTGTAAAACTGCCGCGCTGAATCGGTAGGCCGTAGTGTTGCGCTGAGCGAAACACCCGCATGCCGCTCACGGGGTCGTTGCGCGACAAGATCACCACTTCTACCCGTTGCGTGTCGGGACTGTTGAAGGCCAATAACTTCTGCACCAAAGAAAACGCAACGCCTGGCTTAGCGGGCGCATCCAAACGCTCGAGTTGCAAATTCATGTAAGCGCGGTCGTCGTTTTGCTCAAAGACACGGTTTTCTTCTTCGAAGTCAAACAATGCGCGCGATGAAATCGCGACAACCAATTTACCTTGTAGTGAAACCCCCATTTTGTCTACCTTACCCATTGGTTGAGTTGGATGATCGGCAGCATCACAGCCAGCACGATCAACATCACCACAGCACCCATCACCACAATGAGCAAGGGTTCCAAAATAGTCGCCAGTTGCATAGCGCGGCGTTGCACGTCTTCACTGAGTTGCTGCGCAGTGCGCTGCAGCATAGTGGGCAGCGTGCCTGTTTGCTCACCCAGTCGCGCAAACATCACTAGTAAACGCGGAAAGCGTGCATGTTGCGCTAGCGCAGAGGCTAGCGGCGCGCCTTCTCGCACCATCTCATACGCTTCTTGTGCGTCTTGGCGCATTGCTGCATTCGATAGGGTTTCAGACGCCGCTTGTAGCGCCTTCAAAATAGGAACGCCGGCTGCAGCCAACATGGCCAGTGTGCTGGCAAAACGTGCGGCGTTATAGCCGCGCGACAAACGACCGATGAGTGGAAGTTGTAACCATGCCGCATCAAAGCGTTGTTGAAAACTACTTTGACGAAGCGCAATACGTAGCATCCATACACCACACACCACGAGTAATAAAACCCACATCCACAAAGCTTGTACCCAGGCACTCAAACCCAGCATAAAAGTGGTGAGCCAGGGCAATGCCTGTTGGTTGCTGCTAAACACCTGTGCCACTTGCGGTACCACATACGTCAGCAAGAAGAAAACAATCAACAAAGCCACCACGCTCACTATCGCCGGGTACAGCGTAGCAGCTAGAAGTTTGTTGCGCAGCGTTTGTTGTGCTTGTAAATCGTCAGCCAAACTTTCCAGAACACTGTCTAGATGCCCGCTTTGCTCACCCGCCGCAATGACCGCTAAGTAAATGGCAGAGAACTCGCGTGGATGCTGTGCCAATGCTTTGGCAAATGTCGCCCCAGCATGGACTTCTTCGCGCAAAGCTGAGACCAAGTCGCGTTGGCGAGGTGTCTCTGCTTCTTGCGACAAAGTGCCCAATGCACGCTCTAGTGGCAAGCCTGCACCTACTAGACCTGCTAATTGGCGCGTCCATACGGCCAAAGCATCGTTGCCGAAAACTTTTGATTCCCAAATAACGGTATGCAGCCCTGTTTTAGGGCCCTGTTGCAGATCTATTTTGAGTGGCACCCAGTCTTGCGCACGCAATTGGCTGCGGGCATGCCGTGCAGTCTCTGCTTCCAATACACCTTTGCGTGTTTGGCCTTGTGGGTCTAGTGCTTCAAATGAATAGGCTGGCATACAAGCGATTGCCAAGTATTAGTCGCGAGTCACGCGAATGAGTTCTTCTTCTGTGGAGATACCAAGACGGACTAAGCGTTCTCCATCCACGCGTATCAAGGCCATGCCGTTTCGCAAAGCCGCCTCGCGTAATTGGGCTTCACTGGCTTGCGCATGGATGAGTGCACGTATTTCGTCATTGGTGGTGAGCAGTTCAAAAATACCTGTGCGACCTTGGTAGCCGCTTTGCCCACACACGTCGCAGCCTTTGCCTGCACAAGCGGTGCAGCGTTTACGCAATAAGCGTTGTGCCAATACACCCAGCAGAGAAGAACTTAATAAAAACGGTTCGACGCCCATGTCATGCAAGCGCGTGACAGCGCTGGTTGCGTCATTGGTATGCAAGGTGGCGAGTACCAAATGGCCGGTAAGGGATGCTTGAATCGCAATTTGTGCAGTTTCAAAATCGCGAATCTCGCCAATCATGATGACATCGGGGTCTTGTCGCAAGATGGCACGCAAAGCTTTGGCGAAGTCCAAATCAATTTTGGGATTCACCTGGGTTTGGCCTATGCCAGCTAACTCGTATTCAATCGGGTCTTCCACCGTCATGATGTTGCTGCGTGTGGCGTCCAAGGTTTGTAGTGCGGCATACAAAGTGGTGGTTTTGCCAGAGCCTGTCGGGCCTGTTACCAAAATAATGCCGTGGGGTTGTTGGACCAATGACGCAAAGCGTTGCAGCGTGTCGCCACTCATGCCCACCGATTCCAAACTCAAACGCCCTTGCGATTTGTCCAGCAAACGTAAGACCGCACGCTCACCATGTGCGCTGGGCAAGGTAGAGACGCGCACATCGATCGCACGTTGCCCTAAGCGCAAAGAAATACGCCCATCTTGCGGTAAACGCTTTTCTGCAATGTCGAGCTCGGCCATGATTTTTAAACGCGAAATCAAAGCCGCATGCAAGGCGCGATTGGGTTGCACCACTTCTCGCAAACTGCCGTCGACGCGAAAGCGCACACTGGAATGGCGTTCATAAGGCTCGATATGGATATCGCTTGCCCCATCGCGCGCAGCTTGGGTGAGCAGCGCATTGAGCATACGAATGATGGGCGCATCATCAGCGGCTTCTAGCAAATCTTCCACCGCTGGCAACTCTTGCATCATGCGCCCGACATCGATGTCGCTCTCTACTGCATTCACCACCAATGCGGCATTGGAATCAACTTGTGCGTACGCCTCGCTGATGCGTTTGGCTAGGTTGGTGTTGTCAAGGTATTCGAATGCGTCGATCGCATAGCGTCTAGTGACTTCGCTCCATGCGCCTACCTCAGGTGCGTCGCTATGCCAGAGGGTGTAGGTGTCTCCCTCTTCTTCCAATAAGAGTTGGTGGCTTCTAGAGAAGGCATAGGGCAGCAATTGACGCATATCACTTGCCTGCGGGTTTAGGCGATTCGTTGATGGGGGGTAATTTGGCAGCACCACCTGTGTCGAGCAAGATATTGCTGCTGGGTTGTGCGTTGTTTTGAAGCCCCATCATTTGTTGGTAACGGTTGTTGCTCAATGCTTCGGTGGCATTGGCATCACGCACAACGATGGGTCGCAGGAACACCATCAGGTTGGCTTTGGAGCGGGTGCGCGACTCGTTACGAAACAACCAACCCAAACCAGGGATGTCGCCCAAGCCGGGTACTTGGCTTTTGGTGCCAGAGAAAGTGTCAGACAACAAACCGCCCAACACAATCACAGAACCGTCATCCACCAAGACATTGGATTCAATGCTGCGCTTGTTGGTGATTAATCCAATCGAGGCGGCCTTGGTGTAATCCACGCTGGACACTTCTTGGAAGATGGTGAGTTTGACCGTACCGGTTTCACTGATTTGAGGTTTCACGCGCAAAGTCAAACCCACGTCTTTGCGTTCCACCGTTTGAAACGGATTGACCGAACCCGTTGCCGTGTTGTTACTGGTGTACTGACCTGTGATGAAGGGAACGTTTTGCCCCACCACGATCTTGGCTTCTTCGTTGTCTAGAGTCAGTAAGGTAGGCGTTGACAAAATGTTGGCGTCACCATTGGTTTCTAAAAAGTTAGCCAAACTGCCAAGCACATTTCTGCCGTTAACAGTTCGCAGTGTGCCTATGTTGAGGCCCGTACCCAAGCCTGCCGCGGCAGCTGCGGTGCTGCCTTGCGATAAGCCGGCAATGTTTCCGGTGGAACCAAAGTTGGTGCCACCTAATGCGTTAGAGCCAAACGGTGCTTGCCATTGAATGCCCATTTGTAGCGCTTTGTCAGCATTGACCTCTGCAATCAAACTCTCAACCATCACTTGCGCACGGCGTTGGTCGAGCATGTCGATGACGGCGCGCAATTGACGGTACTGGGGTTCAGGTGCGGTGATGATCAATGCGTTCGTTGCTGTGTCAGCTTGAATTTGCCCGCCTGTGGTGTTGGCGCTATTGGTGTTACTGGATAAGGTGGTAGTAGCACCCGTATTGCCAGCCACTGGGTTGGCCGCGTTATTCAGCGTGGGGTTATTGGTGGAGGAGCGAACTTCGCCCGTCACTGCTGCGCGCAAAGTGGCGGCTAACTTGGTGGCGTCTGCATTTTTTAAATACACCACATGGATATTGCCGCTGGGGTTTTGTGTGCCGGGTTGATCCAGTTTGTCGATCAATGCGCGCACCAAAGCAGCGCGCGCTGGGTTAGCGGCGCGCAAGATCAAGGTGTTGCTACGCGGCTCGGCGATCAACGTGGTTTTGTAGTCATTGCCTGTTTGTCCCGGCGTGGCTGGTGCTCCAGCCAATGCAACACCTGCGTTGCCCGTGGGCTCTATCAAGCGCGAGACCAAAGGCGCTAAGTCGATCGCGATAGCGTTTTTTAGCGTGATGACTTCGACTTCGCCCGCGTTGGAGACATCTAAGCTGGCAATGATGCGTGCCATGCGTTGTAAGTTGTCGGCATAGTCGGTGATGACCAACGAGTTATTGCCAGGGTTGACGTTGATCGTATTGTTAGGGCTGATGAGCGGGCGCAACACCGGCAATAAGTTGTTGGCCTGTTCATGGTTCAACCTGAAAATTTGCGTGACCACCTGTCCGCCGCCATTGCCCAAATTGGCGTCGCTGTTGTCTGCGTTGGCACCGCCCATTCTGGAGCCCGCACGGTTAACTTGTTGCACGCTGCCACCTTGTAATTTGGCATCGGCTTCAGGCAAGATTTTGTAAAGCCCTTGGGCTTCGACGACTGCGAAACCCTGCAAGCGAATCACAGCCAAAAACTGTTGCCATGCTTGTGCAGGTGTGACGGGCGTCTCGGTGCTCAGATTGATCGTGCCTTTGACGCGTGGGTCGACGACCAAGTTGTGGCGTAACAAGGTAGCTAGCGTGCGGGCCACCGATTCAATTTCTGCGTTGACAAAGTTGAGGGTGAGCGGTTCGACCGACACGTCTTTTTTACTTGGGCCTGCGGCAAAAGCACATGCACTTGCGCAAAGCAAAGCGGCTATGAAAAGCTTGCTAGCAAAAAAAGAAAGCAAAGAAGTTGTCTTGAATGGCATACGTTTAACCTAATTCCATTTTGGAGATGTCGCCCTGTCTTTGGCCCAAGATATTGAGTAAGTTCGAAAGCGCGGCCTCAAATGCAGGCTGCGCGCGGGCCTCGCCCCTGAATCGCAAGCCGCCATTGATCCACTGGCCATTGCCGCTTAATTGCAAGCCGCCTTCTAAGGTGGCTAGCGTTACCGCCATTGTGTCACCGCCGTGCACGCGTAAACGGTAAGTCCCCAGAGGGCGCAAAGTGGATAAAGGTGTTGCGAGTTGCGAGAGCGTGAGTTCTGCCGAGCCTTCAAATTTTGGACCGCCTGCATCGGCCTTCCACCGCAGGTTTTCCGTGCGCAAATGCATGCGGCCTTCAGGCTGTACGGTGTTCCAAGGAGAGCCTAAACCGACCAACCAACGGACAGGCCATTGGGATGTTTGGTTGGCAAAGTCCATCCGTACTCCTTGCCAGCCCAAAGAAATCGCAAATTGCAAAGGCTCGGGGGTGCAGCATTCGCTTTTTATCTGCCCCCGCAAGACCGGACGCATCAAAAGCGTATCAAAGCCTGTTGAAAAGTCCCAGTGCAAGCGGGTGGGTAAAGGCATGCCAAATTTGCCATCTGCAAGCAAAGCAATAGCAGAACCACGCAACACAGTGCCCTGTGTATTTTGCAAAACAAACCGGTTCTGGCTGGCCTTGCCGATAAGGTTAGCTAGCCAAGACGCAGGAGCTTGGGTGATCAAGGCAAAGCAAGCACCGACGAGTGCGCCTGCGAGTGACCACTTGGTGTTTTGCGTCATGGTTTTTTGGGCAGCCGCAAAATAATTTGCCCGTCCCACGCGGTGGATAGCTTGGCGGAATTACCCGTTGTATTTACTCCCGCTTGGACCCCCGCATTAGGTAAAGCCGCGCGGGTAATGTGCACCTCATCTGGCAAGGTTTGCGCGTTGCTTCTGGCTTGTGCCAGCCATGCAGCCAGTTGCGAAGCGGGTAAGTTTTTGAGTTGCACCAGCACGCGATCGCCTTGGATGGTCATCTGGAGTGCAGGGTTGCCGGCGGGTGTGATGCTCTCCAAACTTTTAAGCGACTCTTCGCGCGCAAGAGACTTGATTTTTTGTAATTCTTGCGCCCGCTGTTGGAGCGACCGCATTTGCACCACTTGTTGCGCGACCTCTTCGCGCTGGCGTTCACTTGCGTTAAGTGTTTGCATGGCTGGGAGGATGGCAATAGACACAAACACCCAAACACCCATGAACCCTATAAAAACGAGCACCCATAAACGCGCGCTTGCGCTCAATCCTTGCCAGCGCGCTTGTCCGTAACTCGCCCAAAGCTGCCGCCCCAAGCCCCGTGCGCGTGTTTTTAAATTGGAAGTCGAGGCAGATGGGCTCATGGCGTCGCCTCAGGTTGAATCACCCAAACATCGTTGGCTTCTTGGCGCAGTTGCAAATGTTTGGCTTTCAGCGCCGTTTTTGCAGAGTTGGCTTGCGCATCGTTGAGCTGCATGCCTTGCGCGCGCAACACGTTGTTGGCGAAATGCCATTGGGTAGGACCCAAGCCATCCGGCAAGACGCTGGCAAAGGTGGCCAGCACGGGTTCGAAATCAGTGCTGCTGACACGGCCAGCGTTTTTTTGCAAGGTATCGACTTCGCGTTGCATTTGAAGGGGGGCGTCGATGACCAAGTTCACGGACGGAAATGTGGTGGTCAAAATTTGGCTAAGTTGCGTTTTTTGCTGGCGAATGACTTGCTGCTCACGCCAAGCCATGGCGTTGAGTCCGACCACCTGCAGAACCAAAATGCAAGCCAATCCGATACGCACACTGCGCCAAGCGGGGGCGTGTAACAAGGTTTGCCAGCTGTGCTGCACCCAACGCAAAAGCCGTTGCGATGTGCCTTGCGCCCATTCCCCTTGTGCGATATCCCAGTCTGATGGGGCCGCCGCCACCGCGCGCTGGCTGGCGTTTTGCATGACTGGCCGGCGTTGCAGTAACTGCTCGACCCGCTCGACCATGGCAGGTTCTGCAACTAGAAGGGATTGGGAGGGATGGAGTGATGCGTAGGCGGTGTAGGCTGGAAATGCTTTCCATTGCGCCACATTAGGCGGCAACAGGGTGACGCCTTGGCTGTGGCATAGAACGGGTTGCGATTGCTCTGGCGTACCCATCACGCATAAAAGTGGCTGGGCGCGCGGAGATAACTCGGGTAGCAAACGTTGCACCACCAAGCCGCTGGCTTGCAAAGGGGCAAGTACCTCGCGCATCCATGCTTTGTTGCAGATGGCAACTAAGGCAACGCCACCGGTTCTGGGAACGTCGGCAGATGCGGGGTCTACAACGCAATGCAAGTCCGCGAAATCGTCTAGCACGCGGTCTTCTAACAAACCGGCGAGCACCGCACCCAAGCGCGCACCATGGCTGCCCGGTGGAAATTGCACGCTGAGCCAAGACAGACGGGTATGGGGAATCAGCGCCACCACCTCGCCCGCATAGGCGGATAACAAAGAAGCCGCGCCATGCGCGTTGCGCAGTACCTGATGCCCGTCCGAGTGGACATGGACGTAGCCAGAAGTGGCGTCCTTGGCGTGGTGGGGAAGCGAGATGATTAGCATGGAAAGATCATTGTAGAGAGCCACTTTCGCGCCAAAGTACCTTGACATTGGCTTGGTCACGCTGGACAACGGATCGCTCCAGCAAGCTGGTCGCCGGCATGCGCAAGCGCCCGACGACTTCAAAAAACCGCGAATTGACGCTGTGCGTCCCTTCTACAACCACTGGCTTGCCTGCGGCTTTTTGGAAAGCATCTAGGCTGGTCCACGGGTTTTGCGCGCGTTGGTTGCTTAGGCGCTCTGCATCGGAGAGGCTTAAACCCGAGACGCTCGCATACAAAACGACGACAGACGCGGTATTGAGATTGACGGGGGTACGCGTTGGCAAGAGCGTTACATAGGGAGCCAATACCGCCAAAGTCTGCGGGGTGAGCCCCAACCCAGTGAGTTGCGAGACGTGTTGGGGCATCAGAGGTGCGCTCTCTTTTTGCTGCTGTGCCGCGACCAGCCCTTGGGTAAGGGTATGCAGTTGCGTTGTGGGCAGGTGAAGGGCTTCAAACAGTCGCTCAAAGGCTTGCAACGATATGCGGTCGATTTGGCTGCCTTGAAGTAGATTGCCAATGTTCATGCGGGCCTGCAGATCGCTGATTTGGCCCGATAGGTATACCTGTTGGGAAAGGGCGTCGTCGGTTGCACTGGCAGACAAAAAGGTAGACAAGCGCGCTTCTTGCAAAGCTACGGCCCAGGGTTCAGCCAAATGGTCAGTCGGTGCTTCGGGGTTGCTGGAACGCGCATCTTCGCGCAGGATGAGGCGGGCCCAGTCCAGTGCGCCTAACAACAACCACTGTGCTTGCGCGTGCTGGCGCTCGGTGCTCTCGATTTCGACGGTTCGCCACTGCTGCCATGCTGCACCCGCCGCCAACATGGCGACCAAGCTGACGGTGAGCATGGCGGCCAACAAAGCAGCGCCGCGAGAGGTCTTGCTTTGACGCTTCATGTTTTGTTGTTGCTGAAATTGGGACGGATCCAGTCCAGCGTGATACGGCCATGCTGGGCTTGGTTGTTTGTGGCTTGACCAAGGTCTATTTCTAAGCGCACTGCATCCGGTGACATGCTGGAAGAGTCAGTGTTGCTTGCACTGGGTCCTGCATTTGCGCCGGTGTTTGAAGGGGTGCCCGCACTCGACAGCGGATTCGTCCACGCATTGCCGCGAAAGTAGCTGATTTGCCATTGGTCGATGGCGACCAAGGGCGTTTCAAAATTTTGGTCTTCCGCACTGGCGTTTTTCCCCCAACGCTCTGCCCGGTTCCATGCCGCAAGCAGGTGGCGTGTGTCTTGGAGCGCGGGCGACTGCCAGCGCCACCAACGTCCGTCTCTGCGCGTCCATGCAACCACCCACAGGCCTGCGTCGCTGCCGTCAAACAGAGGCGTGCTGGCGCGGCGGGTCATGCGCAAGGTCTGGCCGTCCCACGCCAAACCTGTGTCGCTGATACCTGGCACCACCGTTGTACGGTCTAGGTCAGAGCGCCATTGCGCGAGTATGGTTTGTAAGACGGCGGTTTGGTCTACGCGTGTTTGGTTGATATTGCGACTGCGCATCAAACCGTCCAAGCCACGCCAACCCAAGCCCGCCATCACCGCCATCAGGGTGATGGCAATGAGCAACTCGATCAGCGTAAAGCCTTGTTGTTTGGGTGCTTTCTTTAACAAACGCATCAATACCGCCCCACAACAGTTGTGACACGAAGTACTGGGTACTGCACACCAAATACCTGCGCATCGACACGCCGAAACGCCGGGTTGGGCGTGGTGTTGACGGTTACAGCCACGTCAAAGGTCTGGGAAGCTTGTTCGCAGGCGATATGGGTCACGCCAACATTGGGCAATTGTTGGAACAAGCGGATTTGTATGAGTACGTTGTCAGCGCATATCTGGGCCAACATGGCGTCGCTTTGGCGTTGGGCACTGTGGGTGAGGGAGGCGCTGACGCGTAAACCCGCTAGCAAGGTGATCGAAACGATCGCTAACGCCACCAGAACTTCAATCAAGGTGAAGCCTTGGTCTTGTGCGTAACTTTTTGGGAAAAAACGCGGGCTCATGGCAAACGATGGAATGGTTGCAGACCATCGGTGCCGATGCGCAGATGCATCAGCTTGGCGCCCGAAGTTTGGCCGCTTGATTTGCTGAGCGTGATGGTGACGGGTCGAATGATTGGTTCGGGCCCTAGCGTGATGGCTTGCATGTCTGCAGAGATATCCCCGGACAGCCAATCGTCGCTCTGCGCTACAAAGTCAGAGCCAACTAGGGGCGTTTGAATGACAAAACCCGAAGCCGTGGTGCGCCAGACAAGAGGCACGCCCTGCGCACGCGACTGAACGCGGGCGGATTCGAGCTTGGCAATCAGGCGTTGGGCTTCTTGTTCAAACTGGTTTTGGGTGTTGTCGCGCATGGCTAGGGCTACACCGGCAGTGGACACGGCGATGATGGCCAGCACCACCAAGAGCTCCAGCAAAGTTAGCCCGTGCTGGCGCTGCATATGGCTTATTGCCAGCTGCCGATATCGGCGTTTTTGCCTTCGCCACCGACTTGGCCATCGGCACCGAGCGAGAGAACGTCTACTTCGCCTTTGAGGCCAGGGTTCATGTATTGATAAGGCTTGCCCCAAGGGTCGTTGGGCAATTTGTCGATGTAGGGCTTCCAGTTCGAGGGCGCAGGGCCGGCGGCGGGTTGCACCACCAGTGCTTGCAAACCTTGCTCTGCGCTGGGGTAGCGCTGGTTGTCCAAGCGATAGAGCTTGAGTGCTTGCATCAAGTTGCCTATGTCAGTGCGCGCTGCGGTTACGCGGGCGTCGTCTGCGCGGTTGAGTACGTTGGGCACAACCAGCGCCGCTAGTACGCCGATGATGGCTAGGACAACCATGAGCTCGATGAGGGTGAAGCCGCGTTGCTTGGCGTTTGTGTGACGTTTAATTTTGGCTGGCAAGGGGAGCATGAGGGGTCTAACTTTTTTTGGGGGTGGTGCATGATAAAGAAAACATGGGTCTTTTATGCGAAAAATACTAAATAACAGCCCCTATATTGGCTGTTCGGGCTTGTGATGGTTCGTTCGCAGCCATCTTGCGTTGCATCTTCTTATATGATGAAGTTATGAGCAGCACACCATGGTCTTTTGTCACTTTTCCCGCTTTGTTTTTGCGTTTTGCAACTTTATTGGTGTGGGCGGGAGTGGCTTACAGCGCGGTTTCGCTCTTCTTGCAGTGGAATGGTGGTGCTGTAGAAGGTGGCCTATCAGTTACAGGCACCGAGCAAAAACAAGTTTTACCCGACGTGGACACTTTCGCTGTATCTAAAGCTTTAGGTGCTGCGCCCGTGCAGTCTGCAAGTGTTAGTTTGGCGAGTCGCTTTGTATTGGTGGGGGTGATGGATGGCGGGCCTTCGCAAGGGGTTGCGCTCATATCTGTAGACGGTAAACCCGCCAAGCCTTATCGTTTGGGGCAGCTTGTGACTGACGGATTTTTCGTCGTGGGAACTGCGGCCAAGAAAGCTGAGTTAGGTCCCCAATTAGGCGCGGCACCCATTTTGGTTTTGGACTTGCCGCTTAAAAATAAGTAATTGGACGAAAAAAAAGCCCCGAGTTTTGCAACTCGGGGCTGAATCCACTTTTGAGGGTGGAGGAGACAAGGCTGCAGTTTAACCAAGAAGTCTCCCACTCGCAACAATTGTCAGACAATTGCAACACTTTTAAATGACAACTTTTATAGAGCGTGAGGGAACAAGTTATGGAATGCACCGTCAGTTGGACAGGCAATAGCCACACAAAATCCGCCATGGGTTTTGTGGCTGAAACGGGTAGCGGCCACGTGATCACCATGGACGGCGCACCTGATACAGCCAAACCAGAAAACGGCGGACAAAACTTAGCGCCGCGCCCAATGGAAACCGTTTTGGCCGGCACCGGCGGTTGCACCGCCTACGACGTTGTGCTTATTTTGAAACGCGGCCGCCACGATGTGCGCGGTTGTAGCGTCAAGCTCACTAGTGAACGCGCAGAGGTCGATCCAAAAGTGTTTACACGCATCCATATGCAGTTCACTGTGACGGGTAAAGGCATACCCGCAACTGCTGTAGAGCGTGCAATTGCCATGAGCCATGAGAAATATTGCTCTGCGAGCATCATGTTGGGAAAGACGGCGGAAATTACTACGGGGTTTGAGGTGGTGGAAGCCTAAAATCAAGCCTTGAAGTCATAAATTGCCAAGTCAAATCATGCTGATGACAAGCCGCTTTCCACAAGCCTCCGCATAGCGTTTGAGTGTGTTCAGCGAGGGTGTGTGCTTGCGACTACCCAAGCTGGATTCAATTCTTGCTAAAACGGGTTGGCTCACCCCCATGCGTAGCGCAACCTCAGCTTGGGTCAACCCCGCCTCGTGACGTGCTTCAAGCAAAGTAGCTAAAGCGGCAAACTCGGTTTCAAGCGCGTCGTAAGCTGTTTTGAATGCAGGATCTGAGGCCCGTTTTCTCTCGGCTAACTCTTTGGCTTTGACAGCGACGGGCTGAAACTTGGTAGCCTTGTTTTCGGGGCTTTTGTTAAGCATTTTTCACCTCTTTCATGCGTTTTAAAGCTAGGCGCAATTCGCGCCTAGGCGTTGTCTGGGTTTTCTTGATAAATCCATGTAAGACCAAGATCTTTTGCTCTTTCATGCAGCAGAAAAAAGCCCTTCCAATTCCCTCTGAACCCCTCGCGCGGATTTCAAATAACCCACCCCCCTATTGCTTTTGTGTAGGGCAGGCCTAGGTTCGGGCCACTGACTTCCATTTGTTCGGCGATGCGAACAAAACTTGCAAAGATTTGCGTTGGCCAGTCTTGGATCTCAGACTGGACGGATGCATTGAAAAATAAAAGTTGATAAATCATTGTATAGCATGCATGCAATAAATTGCAAGGGATTGAAAACCCCTAATGTGCGGATAAAACTAAGCCCGTTGTGCATGCTTTGCTCAAACAATTCGCTAGCGTTTCTTAAGAGACAATTCCCCCCCATGCCCACCCCCAAAAACAAACCCCTCCAACCCGCTGACTACCTCAAAAAAATCCTTACTGCGCGCGTCTACGACGTAGCGCACGAGTCGGCTTTGGAGGTGGCGCAAAACCTAAGCCGCCGTTTGCACAACACCGTGCTGCTCAAGCGCGAAGACCAGCAGCCGGTGTTCAGCTTCAAACTGCGTGGCGCGTACAACAAGATGGCGCATCTCACTCCTGCGCAACTCAAAAAAGGTGTGATTTGCGCCTCCGCCGGCAACCACGCGCAAGGCGTTGCTCTGGGCGCTAGTCGGTTGGGAGCAAAAGCGGTCATCGTGATGCCCATCACCACGCCTGCTTTGAAGATCGACGCTGTTAAAGCATTGGGCGGCGAAGTGGTCTTGTTCGGCGACAGCTATTCCGACGCCTACCAACATGCCTTAAAGCTCGAGAAAAAAAACGGCATGACCTTCGTCCATCCGTTCGACGATCCAGACGTCATTGCGGGACAAGGCACCATCGCGATGGAAATGTTGCGCCAGTTGCAGGGCTTGAACCTCAACACGATTGACGCCGTGTTTGTGGCCATTGGCGGCGGCGGTTTGATCGCTGGCGTGGCCAACTACATCAAAGCTGTGCGACCAGAAATCAAGGTCATCGGCGTGCAAATGGACGACTCCTCGGCCATGATGCAGTCGGTCAAGGCCGGCAAGCGCGTCTCACTGAATGACGTGGGTTTGTTCTCAGACGGCACCGCCGTCAAGTTGGTGGGCGAGGAGACATTCCGCATCTCACGCAACTTGGTCGATGCCTACATGACGGTGGATACCGACGCCGTGTGCGCGGCCATCAAAGACGTGTTTGTCGACACCCGCAGCATTGTGGAACCCGCTGGCGCATTGGCCGTCGCGGCCATCAAACAATACGTCGCCGCCCATAAGACCAAAGGCGAAACCTACGCCGCTATTTTGTGCGGCGCGAATATGAACTTCGACCGTTTGCGCTTCGTCGCCGAACGCGCCGAGGTGGGAGAAGAGCGTGAAGCTTTGTTAGCCGTCACTATTCCCGAGCAACCTGGTAGCTTGCGCCGATTTTGTGAGTTGATAGGCGCATTGCCCAGCTTTGGCGGCGGTAAAACGCCGCGCAATGTGACCGAATTCAACTACCGCATGAGCGACGCCAAAAAAGCCCATGTTTTTGTGGGTCTCACCACCGGCGCTAAAGGCGAAAGCCACAAAATTGCCGCGCATTTCACCAAGCATGGGTTCGAGGCGATAGACCTGACCCACGATGAGCTTGCCAAAGAGCATATTCGACATATGGTCGGTGGCCACTCCACCTTGGCCCAAGAAGAACGCTTGCTGCGTTTTGAATTTCCCGAGCGCCCCGGCGCATTGATGCGGTTTTTGCTGGCCATGCGGCCGGGTTGGAACATTAGCTTGTTTCACTACCGCAACCAAGGTGCCGACTACGGGCGTATCTTGATGGGCTTACAGGTGCCTGCCAAAGAGGGCAAGGCATTTGCTAAGTTTTTAGAGGAACTGGGGTATCCGTATGTGGAGGAGACGCTGAATCCGGCGTATCGGTTGTTTTTGCAGAGGTAG
>CANBZB010000008.1 GCA_947373745.1 Burkholderiales bacterium
CCTTTGGCGATGGCGTCGATCATGGCTTTGTGTTCTTTTTGGCGCTTCATTTGTGGGCGAATCATCACAAAGTACAGCACGACAAACATCAATATCAAAGGCAACATGCCAGTGAGAGAAGACATCACATCACCACCAGCGCCAGCGGCCGGTGCAGTTTGGGCAAAAGCAGAAGAAATCAACACGTTTGTGGCTCCAAAAAATTAACGCCACACAGAAGCAACACGCACCTGAATGGACAACTCGCCATTGTATGCGGGCGCGTCAAGGCCTTAATGGTTGCGCCACTTCTCCATCAAACCATCCCATTTGCCTTGCGTAGCAGCTACATTGCGCGCTTTGACATGGCCAAAACCTTTGATGGCGTCAGGCAAATTGGCAATTTCCAAGGCGAGGGCGTGGTTATCCGCATTCAGCTTTGCAAGCACCTCATCGATGCTGGCCACATAGTCGCCGATCAGTGCACGTTCCATTTCACGCTCTTCGGTATTGCCAAAGATATCCAAAGGCGTTCCGCGCAACACTTTCAAGTGCTTGAGTAATTTGAATCCCGTCAGCATGAGCGGGCCAAATTTTTGTTTTTGCAACTCGCCTTTTTCATTGGTCTTGGCAATGATGGGTGGCGCCAAGTGGTAGTTAACGGTGTAGTCACCTTCAAACATATCGCCAATCTTTTGCAAGAACGCCGTGTTGGTATGCAAACGTGCGACTTCGTATTCGTCTTTGTAAGCCATCAATTTGAACAAGTTACGCGCAACCGCCTCACTCAAACTGGTTTTGTGAAGCGCGGCTTCAGCTTTTTGAACACGTGCAACCACATCGCTGTAACGCTTGGCATATGACGCATTTTGATAATCGGTGAGAAACGCAACCCGTTTGGCAACCAAAGCATCCACGCCTTGAGGCTTATGGAACTGGATCACCTGTGCAGGCGCCAGCAAGGCATCGACCACATTCCAATGGTGCGCGCAATGGCGACCCCACTCAAACGCAGCAATGTTTTGCGCAACTGCAACATCGTTGAGTTCAATCGCCCGCATCAATGCTTCATGGCCCAACGGCACCCAGCCTTTTTGCCACGCAAAGCCCAACAACATCGGGTTGATAAAGATGGTGTCACCCAAGACTTGAGTGGACACGCGGTTGGCATCAAACGCACTCAAACCCTCTAAGCCCACTGCATTGGCAATGTCTGCTGCGCATTGTTCTGCGGGGTTTTGCCAGTTAGCATTTTTCACAAACGCAGCCGTAGGGGTGCTGTAGGCATTCAATGCCACATGGGTACGGCCTTGCAACATGCGTTGCAACGTTTCTTTGCCAGCACTCACGATAGGGTCGCATCCGATGACGAGGTCGGCTGCCGCCATGCTGACGCGCGTGGTACGAATCGCCTCTTGGTTGTCTGCAATCAACACATGGCTCCAGGTTGCACCGCCTTTTTGCGCCAAGCCGGCAGAGTCTTGCGTGACGATGCCTTTGCCTTCGATGTGCGCAGCCATACCAAGCAGTTGGCCGATGGTGATTACACCTGTACCACCCACGCCTGCCACTACCGTTCCCCAAGCATGCTGGGTTGGGGGCAATGTAGGCAAAGGCAATTCAATATCTGGCAAAGCAATGCGTGAAACGCCTTTGGCTTTCTTCTTGAG
Organism: Burkholderiales bacterium; assembly: GCA_947373745.1. Classification (GTDB taxonomy): domain Bacteria; phylum Pseudomonadota; class Gammaproteobacteria; order Burkholderiales; family Burkholderiaceae_C; genus Limnohabitans. The sequence goes on from CANBZB010000008.1 coordinate 1,650, forward strand.
CTGCCCGCCTTCCACCGTGACAAAGCTGGGGCAAAAGCCTTTCAAGCAACTGGTGTCTTTGTTGCACGTGTTTTGGTTGATCGTGCGTTTGCGGCCAAATTCTGTCTCTAGCGGTTCGACGCTCAAACAATTGCTTTGCACACCGCAGTCGCCACAGCCTTCGCACACCAAATCGTTGATCAACACGCGTACCGCAGGATCGACCATGGTTCCACGCTTGCGGCGGCGGCGCTTTTCTGTCGCACAGGTTTGGTCATAGATGATGACAGTGCAACCTTTGACCTCACGCATTTCGTGCTGCACTTGATCGAGCAAAGTGCGGTGGTACACATTGACGTCCGCCACCAAATCGGCGCCATCGTATTTTTCTGGCTCGTCGGTGACGATGGCAATGCGCTTGGCGCCTTCTGCGCGCATGCTTTGCGCAATTTGCAAAGTGGTGTGGCCTTCAGAACGCTCACCAATCGGTTGCCCGCCTGTCATCGCCACCGCATCGTTATACAAAATTTTGTAAGTGATGTTGACGCCTGCCGCCACGCTTTGCCGCACAGCCAAGATGCCGCTGTGGAAGTAGGTGCCGTCGCCGATGTTGGCAAAAATATGCTGGTCATTGACAAATGGTTGTTGCCCCACCCATGGCGTTCCTTCGCCACCCATCTGGGTGAACCCCGCCGTACTGCGGTCCATCCATAAGGACATGAAGTGGCAACCAATACCCGCCATCGCGCGTGAACCTTCAGGTACTTTGGTGCTGGTGTTGTGCGGGCAGCCAGAACAAAACCAAGGTTGGCGGTCTGCTGTCACCACGCTCACACTCATCGCTTGCTCTTTGGCGGTGATGATGGCGAGTTGTGCGTTGATGCGGGACGCGACATCTGCGTCCACACCTAACTTGAGTAGACGCTGGGCAATGGCCTTGGCAATCAACGATGGGTTCAAGTCGGCATTCGCACGCAACAAAGTGCTGGCGCGTGGATTAGGCACCGACCATTCGCCGCCGCCTTCTTCTGCTTCGTTGAATTTGCCCAACACCACAGGGCGCACATCGGAGCGCCAGTTGTAGAGCTCTTCTTTCAGTTGGTATTCAATGACTTGGCGCTTTTCTTCGACCACCAAAATTTCTTGCAAACCAGTAGCAAATTCGCGTGTGGCTTGTGCTTCGAGCGGCCACACCACCGTCACTTTATGCAAACGGATACCGATACGACGGCAGGTCTCGTCATCCAAGCCCAAATCTAAAAGTGCTTGTCGCGTGTCGTTGTAGGCTTTGCCGCTGGCAATCAGGCCGAAGCGGTCATTCGGTCCTTGCAACACGTTGTGGTTCAGACGGTTAGCGCGTATGTAGGCCAGCGCGGCGTACCACTTGAAATCAAACAGGCGCGCCTCTTGGCTCAACGCATCATCGGGCCAACGGATATGCACGCCGCCTGCAGGCATCTCGAAGTCAGGCAACACAATCTTCACGCGCTCAGGGTCGATCACCGCAGTCGCGCTGGATTCCACAATTTCTTGGATGGTTTTCATACCCGACCAAATACCGGAGAAACGGCTCATGGCAAATGCATGCACACCCAAATCCAAAATGTCTTGCACGCTGGCAGGGAAAAACACTGGCGTGCCGCATGCTTTGAAAATATGGTCGCTTTGGTGTGCTGCCGTGGAGCTCTTGGCCACATGGTCGTCACCCGCCACAGCCAACACGCCACCCCACGGCGTGGTACCGGCCATGTTGGCGTGTTTGAACACATCGGCGCAACGGTCTACACCCGGGCCTTTGCCATACCAAATGCCAAAGACGCCATCAAATTTGTTGCTGCCTGCTGGTGCAAAACCCAACTGCTGTGTGCCCCACAAAGCGGTAGCCGCCAACTCTTCATTCACACCAGGTTGGAACACGATGTTTTGCGCATGCAAATACTTTTTAGCCTTCCACAAGGCTTGGTCGTAAGTTCCAAGGGGCGAGCCGCGGTAACCGCTGATAAAGCCGGCTGTGTTCTTGCCCTGCAAGGCGTCGCGTTGGCGTTGCAACATCGGCAACTTGACCAAAGCCTGCACACCACTCATGAAAGCGCGACCGACGTCTAAGCTGTATTTGTCATCGAGCGTGACATTCTCTAAAGCGCGGCGAATATGTTCCGGCAGGGGTGCGTTCATGGGTTTCTCCAAAAGGATCGGGTGCCACTCAAAGTGTAGGGTGCAAACATGTCTGAAACACGCCGCCTGCGTGACATATAGGGTTTACTTGGACTTAGGCCACAGCACCCATAACCGCAAACCCTGCTTCATGCGGCCGGCAAAATCACCCGCTTGTGCTCCGGTGCCCGCAAAATAGTCTGCGCGCACTGCACCCACAATGGCACTTCCCGTGTCTTGTGCAAACACCAAACGTTGCAAATTACCGTTCGGCCCCGCACTCGTTAACCATAACGGCGTTGCATACGGAATGGAGTCTTTGTCTACTGCAACCGAGCGTCCCGCTGTTAAAGGTACACCTTGCGCACCCCGCGGGCCCAGATCAGCATCTTTCTCGGTGCGTGTCTCTGGTCTAAAAAATACATAACGTGGATTGCTCCACAGCATCTCTTGCACCAAGCGCGGGTTGCTGGATTGCGTCGCGCTGATCCAAGCTTTGATACCAGGCCACGACGCATCGCGCACCAAGCCGCGGTCTAGCAACCAACGGCCCACGCTGGCATAAGGTTGGTCATTCGATGCCGCATAGGCCAAACGCACCACGCGCGTACGTCCATCTGCATCAGTAATACGCACACGCCCAGACCCTTGGATATGCAATACCAATGCATCTACTGGGTCTGCCAACCAGGCCACTTCCTTGCCACGCAATGCGTCTTTAGCTTCAGGCAGGGTGTCGATTTGTTGCCGCGTCAACCAAGGCTGGCCGGCACGCTTGGCTAGTTGCAGTGCATCTGGGGGCGCATATAAAGGCACTTCAAAGCCGGGGCGCATTTGGGCAGAGGCCTCCATCAGTGGCTCGTAGTAGCTTGTCAACAATCCATCTGCGTTGCCGTCTAAAGACTCGATGCGGTAGGGCTGCAAATGCGACATCAGCCATAAGCGCTTGTCTTGGTCATCTGCCAAAAGTAATTGCTTGACCTGTTTACATAAAGGTGCAAACAAGGGGCCAGGTCGCTCACAGTTTTGTAGCCAAGCATTCCAGGCGTCCGATAAGTCGTCGTCTTGCCAACCGGGTAGTTCGTTCCACGACACAGGAACCCAACGGCTGCGATAAAACTTTTGCGGACCAGGGGTATCGGGCGTACCTGCTAAGCCGCCAGACGCGCGTGGGGTTGTATCGACGGGTCGCGTAATGGGTGCAGCAGACGGCAAAGGAATCGATTCGTCCACCACCACGCGGCGCGGGCCACTGCCGCAAGCCACCAAGCTTCCTACAATCGCCATCCACACCACACGCCACAGGAGTTGTCTCATGCTGTTGATTTTGCTCGAAGCACTGGGCGCAGGATTGATTCTGGTGTTGATCGTATGGTGGACCATGTTCTCAGGGCGCAGCGAAGCCGAGCACGAAGAGGCCAGTGCGGCGGTAAAGCGACATGACAGCGATAGCAAGCCCTGAAGACCAAAACCCCAAAATCGCGCGCCAACCATTACTTGGTGCCTCAATCTCTGAGTAAATTAGCCAACTCGACGGCCGACTTCACCGCCATCTTGTCAAACACGCGTGCGCGGTGCACTTCCACCGTGCGCACGCTGATGTCGAGTTGATCCGCTATCAACTTATTGGGCAAGCCCTCCACCACCAAACGCATCACATCGCGCTCGCGTTCGGTCAGTTCTGCCAAGTTTTGTTGACGGCTTTGTTTGACTTTGACGGACTGCAAAGTGGCGGCTGAGCGCTGCAAGGCTTGCTCTATTCTGTCAACCAGCGCATTGTCTGAGAAGGGTTTTTCACAAAAATCAAAAGCGCCACGCTTAACAGCATCAACCGCCGTCGGCACATCAGCGTGGCCTGTCAGAAAGATAACCGGCAAAGACTCCAGTAAGTCGCGCGCAATCAGCTGTTCAAACAATGCCAGGCCACTCATTCCGGGCATACGCACATCGAGCAACAAACACCCTGGTTGTGTTGGCCTCCAATCGACTTCCGGTCTGGCGCTTAAGAACGCCGCAAAAGCATCGGCACTGGTAAAGGATTCACTGGGCAAGCGACGCGAACGCAGCAACCAAGCGAGGGCTTCACGAACACCCGCATCGTCGTCCACGATAAATACCAAAGCGTCTTGGGTCGGTTGCATCTGCGAAATCCTTAAGCTTTAAGCCTGTGGCAATGTAAAACTAAACACCGTGCCGCGGGGTGGGTTGGGGCTGTGTTGCAGCACGCCGCCGTGCTGCTCGACCACCGTGCGACACAAGCTCAAACCTAGGCCCATGCCCTCTTCTTTGGTGGTGAAAAAAGGCGTGAAGAGTTTTTCAGCCAAATCTTCTGCAATGCCGTGTCCTTGGTCAGCGACCACAAACTCCATCCACTGCTGGCTAGGAATCGTGGGCGCAGTCCGAACCAAAAGGGTCAGCGTTTTGTAAGGCGTATCGTCCTGCATGGCTTGCATGGCGTTGCGCGACAAATTCAGCAAGACCTGCTCGACCATCGTGCGGTCACACAAGACGTGCGGCAAGTCGCTGGCGCAGCGCACCTCCACCCGCACACCCAATTTGCGCGCCTGCAATGCCACCAAAGGCATCACGTTATCGAGCAAGGTGCGTGGCGCCACCTCGACGCGGGACTGGTCGCGACGGCGCACAAAATCGTGCACGCTCTTGATCACCTTGCCTGCGCGCTCGGCCTGTTGGCCAATGCGCTGCATCGCATCATTCAAACTGCTGGCCAATTGCGGATCTGTGACGGTGGCCTCATGTAGCAAATTCATACTCCCCGTGGCGTAACTAGCAATTGCAGCCAGGGGTTGGTTGAGTTCATGGCTTAACAGCGAAGCCATTTCGCCCACCGTAGCCAAGCGCGCCGTAGCTTGCAAACGTTCTTGGCTTGCGCGCGACAACTCCTCAATACGCCGCTGCTCGCTCACGTCAAGCACCGCACTCATCCAACCCGTTTGTTGGCCAGTGGCATTGATAAGCGGCGCCTCGAATATCAGCACAGTAAAACGTTCACCGTTTTTGCGCATAAAGACAGACTCGACCCCTTCGCGTGGCGGCGCATTGCCGGCCAAACGCAAAGCTTGTCGCTTGCCATATTCATCGACCATCTCTGGTGGCCAGTAAGGCGCAGGAATGCCATGGCCCAACAACTCCTTGGAAGTAAAACCCACCATTTCGCAAAAAGCGGGGTTGATGTAAGTGATACGACCTTGGTTATCACGCGCACGCAAGCCGGTGACCAGTGAATCCTCCATCGCTTTACGAAACGCCAACGCATCCGCTAAGTCAGACTCCACCCGTTGGCGTCTGCGCATGTCCCTGGCCAGCAAGCCCATCACCCCTGCAAGCGCAATCGCCATCATGGTCACCAACGCCGTGAGAACGTTAGGAAATAGGTCTGGCGCAGCGCGCCAGCTGTCTAAGCGCAACACCATGGTGTTGCCAGGCAGTGTGAGCAACTGTTTAGCAGTAAACACGCGCGCGCCACGTTGCACGGCGCCGTGCATAGCGAGTCGGGTGCCATCGGCTTCGGTAAACGAGACCTCTTGGCTACGCAGCAATTGCGCGTTTAAAAAGTTGATGAGGATTTCATTCAAGGCGTAAGTGGCCACGGTAAAACCCACTAACTCGCCATTGTTTAAAACCGGCAGGCACAAGTTCATCACTTCGAGACCTTGCCCATTGGCTTGCGGGACGTAGGTGCTAGCGCTGTAACCAGGCCCGCTTTGGCGTTGCGCTACGGAACAGGCTTGCACCACTTCAGGCATTTGAAACATCGTGCCCATATGGCTAAACGCTGCACTGCGAAATGGCGTGTCCACCTCCGATTTCAATTGCAACTGAACATCGCGCCATTCCAAACGTAACCATTCGCGGTGCTCACGCAACAAGCTGGCAGCCTCTTGCTCCCATGGCGCGGCGGACTGTCCGGCAAACTGCAGGGCCTGCAGGCTTTGAACATTACGGGTCAATCCATTACGAATGTCAGATACCGCGTCTGACGCGTCTTCGGCCATACGGTTTTCAACTTGGCTGACTTCGTAACGCCCCGCGAGCCAGACCAAGGTTCCCACCATGCATACCAACAAAACCAATAGCGACAACCAGAGAGCCCATCGGCCGAGCGAACGGGGAACTGTCCAACGCATTATTCGCTCTTGGTGACGCGTGGATTGCTCCAAGACCCGTCAATCAAAAAGACCGAGGTGCCGGCTTTTGTCAAAGGTCTGCTTAAAACCAATTGACTCAAGTACGTTGTCAAACCCACAAGCGGGTTGATCGCGGCCATGTAGAGCGTGGCAGCGCTGGTATTGATTTCAGGCACCACCACTACCTTCAGGTTTTGGGTTTCTTTAGCGATGTCGGCACTGCCTTCAATGGCCGCACCAGCTGAAACGCCCTTCATTTGCAAGTTGTTGGTACTCGCGACACCTTGTTCAATGCGGACATCGCCACGCACAAAGTCAAAAGCAAACCCTTCGCCAAATACATCGCTGAAATCCAACATCAAACGCCTTGGCAAAGCTTGCAAACTCAACACGCCTAAGAGGCGCGCCGCCCCTGGTTCTGATTTGAGGAATTGGCCTTTTTCGATCAGTAGGTTCAATTGGCCAGACATGCTGGGGTAATCCAAAGTAACAGGTGAGCCCTGCCACGACACTTTGCCTTGCAGTTTGCCGTGGCCATTGCGAATGGCGTTGGGGGTGCCGAGTCGGGTCAGCAATTGACCGCTGTCTTTGATGTCCATCACAAAGTCGAGACGCGTTCGGCGTAACTTGGGGCCATCTGCAGCCCAAGAGCCTGTGGCACTCAAACTGCCGTCAGGTGCAGTGAGGTTGAGCTTATTCAAGCGCCACTCACGGCCTGCATTGGCACTGGTGCGGTTGACGGCATCCATTTCTAGGCGCCCCAATTTTTTACCGCGCAGTGTTAAGTCGTTGACCACCACATCCAGGGCGGGAATGCTAGAGGGCTCATCGCTGAGCATGCGCTCAACATCGGGCACCAAGCTTGGCGGGATGTTGAGGAAAGACAAGCGCGCATACAACTGCGCAGGTTGGGTGGACGTGGCGGGCCTTACTTCTGCGGTGCCGTTGAGCTCATCTGCCACGATATTCAAGCGCCACAACTCGCCCATGCGAATGCCGCCGACGACAACGCGGTTGATCACGCGATCAGCCAACTGCAATTGGTCAGCGCGGACGGTTAAGAGCGAAGGCAAATAGTCTTGCATGCCTGTGGCCTCCATCTCTTGCCCGACCAAATTGGTTTTTGTAGAACGGGGTTTTGCCTTGCTATTTGGCGCGATGGTGAACTGTGTCATCACCTCATTCCATGCGTCAAGGTCAACGCTGGGTTGCTGCAAACTCAAACTCACCCCTACTTCACGCGAGGGTGTTGTTTCAGCTGTGGCAAGCCCCAAGGCAATCGCACCACGCAATACGCGGGCTTGGGTAGCACTGACATCCCTGACATAGTTGAGCGAGAGGACCCGGGCAATTGACAGCTTGATTTGGTCTTGCAAGACCTTAGATTTGGGCGCGAGTGACTCTTTCGTCAGTTGCGTTTCCAAACGCAAAGGCCAACTCGCTGCAGCAGGTTTATTCATGGGTGCAGGAAATGTCAGGGCCATGCCCTTGAGATCGCTTTGCACCAAGAGCTCGGGTTGGCCCTTGCGCAATGTCACATTCGCGCTGTAGCTGGTAGAGCCATTTGCACGCAATGCCAAGCGCGAGAAAGCCCCGAGTTCGCCGGCCTGGCGCAAGCCCTCTGCTGTCGCTGTGCCCTTGATGCGTAACTGCTCTGGCGCGTCTGTTTTATTAGGGTCAAACGTGAGGCCGCCATCCATTTGGGCTTCTCCGCCAAGGGCGCGGGCTTTGAGACTCTTGGTAGTGAGCCCTTGTGTATCAAACTGCACCACGCCTCGGGTTTTACTAAGAACCGGCACCCCTGGCATGATTTGCAGATCGTTGTCTTGAAACGTCAAACTTCCTTGCACCGAGGTTTTTTCCAATGCACGAACCGGCACATTGAGTTGCATTTTGAATTCGGCCATGCCCGTGGCTTGGCTTTTTTCAAGTGCGCGGTTGAGTAGATCGTTGAGGGCCGAACGCGCAACAACAGCTTGCATTTCAGCCAGCGGGCCACGCGCTTGGGCTTTGACGGTGACGTCTAACGCTTTCACATTGGGCAATGTCGCCTCGATCTTGTCCCACGCCAGTTGAGACGACCCCGCCAACTTTCCAGCGCCCTTGAATGTCAAAGCACTTCGCTCGTATACCAATTCACCATTGAGTGATGCAATCGCAGGCCAAGTATTGGTCAGATTAGAAGGCCTACCTTTTGTAGGCGGAACATAGGCGTATTGACCGTTCGCAATTTGCGTGACTACACGAAACTCGCCCAACTTAGGGTTATCAAAAGGCATATCTGCCAAATTGCCACGCAAGCGCAAACTCGCCTGTGTGGCTTCGCCACCCGTGAGTGCATCTCTCAAATAAGTACGTGCTTCAGCGTCAATATAAATGGGCAAATAGCGATGCAGCTGTTTGATTTGTAAACGACTGATATTGGCCGTGAGATCAAGCACCCCGGGCCAACGGTTTTCACCCTTACCGGTTGTCCACGCGCCGCTAAATTCCGTCGTTGCATCGGCGTTGCTTGCATGCCCTTGTTTGACTTGCACGGAAATTTCAGGCGCTTGTGCGGCAGCGCTTTTTTTATCCGTCGGTTTAATTTGCCAACTGATGTTGGCAGCGGCTTGCACCAAGGAAATTTGGGCTTCGTCTAAGCCTTCTGGCAAAGTCACACCACCCTGCTTGATGGCTATTTGTGCTTTGCCGCCTTGCTGCGACAAGTCAAACTCAATATCGGCACCAGAGACGCCAGGCAAGCGCTGAAAGGGTGGTGGCGCATTGGCAGCTTGCAGCCATTGCAAGTTGCTTACCGCGCCCTTGGCTTTGTAGTTCAACTCTGCCTCAGCGGGCTGGTTGCTAGGTCGCAGCCAACTGGCACTGAGTTGGTTGACTTGGCCTTTGGGTTGCGCGAGTTTGAGCATGGTGCGTATATCGTCTGGTAGAGGCAGGCGTTGGCTAATTTGTGCCAACGCGTCTAAGTCCAGACGATCCGCCGTCAAGCTGCCCGCGCGAAAGTCGTCGCCTTGCCAATTCAGACGCAACACGCCACCAGGCCAGCTTTCGCCTTCTTGGGTGTCAAACACCAAGTCTTGGCTGTTGATTTCATTTTCGCCGTCTAGCCATTTGGCACCAATACGGCCACTCACATGGCGTAACACCAAGGGTTTTAGGCTGTCGCCCAAGCGTGCGTCAACTGCATCCAGCGCCATGTCGGCGGTCACGCCTGTCAATTGGCCTTGTGTCCAGTCGGTCCAGACACGCACGCCGCCTTTGCCTTCATAGATGGCAATCCCACGGTCAAAACGCAACCATTGGCGTAACGAAGAGAGGTCGACGTCGGGCGCATCGGCGTAGAGCTCCCCGCTCCACAAGCGCAAATCGCCGCTGCGTTGTAGGGGGTTTTGTGAAAACTTGCCTTGCACCGACAAACGCTGCCCCAAACCCACGGGCGGAGTGACATCTATCCGCATCAGGTGTTGGTGCAAGTTGTTTTGCATCACCACATTGACGTGCGTCAGAATTAATTCGGGCGAGTCCCGCATCTCATCACGCCAGTGCAAGACACCATCACGAATCAAAAATTCGGGCTGCGAAAAAAACCAATCTGCACCCGCACTATCGCTGGATTGCGCGGTATCGATTCCTGCCACCCAAATATGCCCCCGTGCATCACGGCGAATGTCGAGTTCAGGTTGGTCAATCACCAATTGTTCAAATTTGCCACGCAATAAGGAGCGCGCGGATACCGCGACATCTATCTGCGGCAAGCGCAACGCCTCACGACCTTGGGCATCAAATAAGCGAACATCTTGGATGCGCAACTGTGGCGTCCACCATCCGCCCAACACGCTGACATTCGCAATCTCTACACGCAGGCCCAAGTTGTGCGAGGCTTGCCGTTGTAGAAGTGGCCGATAGTCATCTATTCGAGGCACAATGAAAATATGCAGACTGCCCCACACCAGCACCAGCACAACCCATGCGCACGCAAGCACCCACAAGACACGTTTCATCATGCGGTAGACGCTGTCAGTTTGGGAATCGCTCGTTGAAATGGGCGCGGCAGGTTCGGGCGTTGGGTTCATGGTGCTAACACAGTGGGGGGAATTATCTCTCGCGCCAACACAGACTTAAGCGCATATTCACGGGTGGTGCAACGCCTGCGCCGCCGTTATACGCAAGAACTGCCGCTATTGGCGGCCGGCGCACCTACGCCCGAGCATTTACAGACATGTTTTAACCAACTTGCAAGCTGCCATGCACCTGCGGTTGCATTGCGCATATTGCGTCAGTTGGTGTTTGAGCGTTTGGTGGTGATGGATTGCTGCGCACAAGCAGATTTGTCCGTTATCACCCAAGCTATGACCGACTTAGCCGAGTTTTCATTGGACATTGCCTTCTCCGACGCCCAGCGTCAATTGGCCGAACGCCACGGCACGCCACAGGTTTTTGGCGATGAAAAGGCCATGCTGTGGATTGTGGGCATGGGCAAGTTGGGCGCGCGCGAACTCAACGTTTCCAGCGATATCGATTTGATTTATGTCTACGACGAAGATGGCGAGACCACTGGCACGAACGATGCATTTGGGGTTGCCAGCGGAGCGGGTCGCATCAGCCACCATGAATACTTTGCCAAGATCGTCAAGGCCATACAGGCCATGATTGGCGAAGTCACCGAGCACGGATGTGTCTTTCGCGTAGACCTCGCATTGCGACCCAACGGCAACTCGGGGCCCGTTGTGATTTCGCGACAGGCCTTAGAAGAATATTTTTTGGTGCAAGGTCGCGAATGGGAACGGTTTGCTTGGCTCAAAAGCCGTGTGGTCGCACCGCGCGACACTATGTCACGCGCAACGGGTTTACGCGAAACGGTTTTACCCTTTGTGTTTAGACGCTACTTGGACTACCGCGTGTTTGACGCATTGCGCGGACTGCATCAGCAAATTCGCCAACATGCGGCAACCCGCCATGCCGGCAGGCCGGAGCGTGCCAACGATATCAAGCTCTCACGCGGCGGAATACGAGAAATTGAATTCACGGTGCAACTTTTACAAGTGGTGCGAGGCGGGCAATATCCAGAGCTGCGAACGCGTGCTACCTGTGACGCACTACAACGATTACAAAGCGCTGGCGTCATGACTGCCGAAGCTGCCGATGCGCTGCAAAAAGCCTATGTATTTTTAAGGCGGGTGGAGCATCGCATCCAGTACTTAGACGACCAACAAACCCACGCATTGCCCACCAGCGCAGATGACTTGGCGTGGATCGCTCAGACTCTGGGACTCGCTGATACACCCACATTTTTGGCGCAATTGCAATCCCATCGCGATGCGGTAGCGTTTGAGTTTGAACGATTGCTAGGTGCGTCCGATAGCCACTCTGCGGACACTGCACATGCTTCGTCTGCAAGGGCCAATGAAGTCTGTAGCCCGAACCATTTGGGCGCTTCAACGCAAACTGTTTCCACCACCACGGGCGCATTCTTTGATTTACCCAGTTTGCTGCCGCACTTACAAGAAAAGTTACGGGAAAGAGTTTCCGCCTGGGTGGAGTTGCCTACTGTGCGTGGCATGCGTGAAGACGCGTTGCAACGGTTAATCAAACTCTTACAACGCACGCAACTATGGTTGCAAGGGTCTCGCATCAGCGAAGAGGCCGCCTTGCGTTGGTGCGACTGGATTACGCCCATGCTGCGCCGCGACAGCTATATTGCCTTGCTTGTTGAGCGCCCACTTGTACATGAACAACTGGTACGACTGCTCGGCTTAGCGCGCTGGCCCGCCCGTTATCTGATGCGACACCCTGGCGTGATTGACGAGCTCGCTACAGATGCTTTGCTGGCAGAACGTTTTGATGCCACGTTATTTGACAAAGAACTCAGCTTACGCTTGGATGCACTCACGTCGACCCGTGAAGATGACGAAGAAAGCTTGCTCAATGTATTGCGGCGCGCCCACCACGCGGAAGTGTTTCGTACTTTGGCACGCGATGTACAAGGTCGCCTCACCGTTGAGCAAGTGGCGGATGACTTGAGTGCCTTGGCCGATGCCGTGCTCAACATCGCCAGCCGCTGGGTATGGCAACGCATGAAGCAGCGCCATTGCGATACGCCGCACATTGCGATCTTGGCTTACGGAAAACTGGGCGGCAAAGAGTTGGGTTATGGCAGCGATTTAGACATTGTGTTTGTCTATGACGACCCACATGAGCAGGCGGGTGAAATCTATGCCGCCTACGTGCGCAAACTGATCCATTGGTTGAGTGTCAAGACCAGCGAAGGCGATTTGTACGAAATCGATACGGCCTTGCGTCCTAACGGTAATTCAGGCTTGCTAGTCACTTCACTCGACGCATTTAAAGATTACCAAACCCAACGCGGCAGCAACACCGCGTGGACATGGGAACACCAAGCCATGACACGGGCACGCAGCTGCTGTGGCGAAACATCTTTGCGCGAAAAACTCGAAGCGGTTCGCGAAGAAGTTATCAATGCGCCGCGCGATCACAAGGCATTGAAAGATGAAATCATCGCCATGCGCAAAAAGCTAAGCGCTGCACGCCCCGTCAAGCCAGATGTGTTTGACGTCAAGCACAGCGCCGGTGGCATGGTGGATATAGAGTTTGCGGTTCAGTATTTGGTGTTGGCATTTGCCAGCCAACAACCTGCTTTGTTAGCAAATGTGGGCAATATCCAGCTATTGGAACGAAGCGAGCAAACGGGCTTGTTGCCAACCGGCATCGGCGTTGCAGCAGGCAATGCATACCGTGCACTACGAAAAATACAACACCAAGCGCGCCTTGACGAATTAGCAACCCAAATTCCACTAGCCGAGGCACGCGCGTGGCGTGAAGATGTGTTGGCACTCTGGCGTGCCGTATTTGGCGCTTAACGCTTAACCTGCGCGAATTTTTTGAACTAGCGCTGTCGTCGAATAACCCGATACAAAGGGGATCGCTAGCGCACGCCCCCCATAGGAAACAACCAATTGGGTTTCTGCCAATGTCGCCATGTCGTAATCACCACCTTTGACCAATATATCGGGACGTAGCGCATCGATGATTTGGTAAGGCGTGTCTTCGTCAAACCACGTCACCAGACTCACACTGGCCAAGGCAGCCATCAACACGGCGCGGTCTTCTAATTTATTGAGCGGGCGATCCTCGCCTTTGCCTAAGCGCTTGGAAGATGCATCTGTATTGAGTGCCACCACCAAGCTCGCACCCAAACTGCGGGCTTGCGCCAAATAGGTGGCATGGCCTCGGTGCAACACATCAAAGACCCCATTGGTAAAAACAACTGCACCTTTCTCACGCAATTGGGCCATGCGCGACACGGCGTCTTGGGGCGAAGCAATTTTTGTTAAAAATTCTGGGGCGGCGAGGGCTGGCTGCATAGTGGCATCATTCTAGGTTGGCCAATTCCAGAACCCCATCAAGGGAATTGGCTGGGTCTCATCACAAATCAACCATATTCAGCCATGATGCCACTATGAAACATCTTCTTATCTCATCCTTGTTGTTAGGTTTTAGTCTTAGCAATAGTGCCTTGGTGCTGGCGGCAACGGAGCCCTCTGTTTCTGCCAGTGCAGTTTCTGCGACATGTCCCAAGTTACTACAACACACCATGCTGCGACTGCAAGATGAAAAGCCACAAGCGCTTTGCCAATATGCCGGGCAAGTGGTTTTGGTTGTCAATACGGCAAGCTTTTGCGGTTTTACGCCGCAATACAAAGGCCTAGAGGCTCTCTACGCTAAATACAAAGACCGGGGCTTGGTGGTGTTGGGTTTTCCAAGCAATGATTTTTCACAAGAGCCCGAGAGCAATGCCAAGATTGCTGATTTTTGCGACAACACGTTTGGCGTGAAATTTCCAATGTTTACCAAAACCGCTGTGCGTGGGTCTGATGCAATTCCACTCTTTAAACAGCTGACGGAGCAAACTGGCACAGCCCCTAAGTGGAATTTTTATAAATATCTGATCAGCCGTGATGGCAAAACTGTCAAAAGCTACGCCTCCATGACCGGCCCGCAAGACAAAGCTTTTGTCAGCGAGGTTGAAAAAATGCTGACAGCAAAGGATATCCACTAATGCGTAAACGGATTGCCGTTATCGGCTCGGGCATCTCTGGTCTATCTGCGGCCTACCATTTACGCGCGCAAGCAGAGGTCACCTTGTTTGAAGCAGGCCCTTATTTTGGAGGCCATACGCACACAGTGGACATCACATTACCCAGCCCTCAGGGAATGGTGACGCACGGTGTCGACACTGGATTTTTGGTTTTTAATGAACGCACCTATCCTGGGCTGATTGGGCTTTTTGCTGAACTGCAGGTAAAAACTTCGGCGTCTGACATGTCTTTTTCGGTACAAACGCCAAGCGCCTCGGGACAACGCGCCATGGAGTGGAGTGGCTCTAATCTAAATACCGTATTTGCGCAACGCAGCAATTTATTCAACCCCACATTTTTAGGTATGTTGCGCGATGTGTTGCGCTTCAACACATTAGCCAACGCCTTGGCAAATCGCGGCGAAGACCATGCGCTGATGCAACCCTTGGGTGCATTTTTAGAAGCACATCAATTTGGTCACGCATTTCGACATTGGTATTTATTACCCATGCTCGGCTGCATATGGAGTTGCCCTACAGACCAAATGTTGCAATTTCCCGTTGCCACCATGGTCCGTTTTTGCCATAACCATGGGTTGATACAAGTAGTCAACCGTCCGCAATGGTTCACCGTCACTGGCGGTGCCAAGCACTATGTGGAGAAGTTGTTGCAATATATTCCACACGCACACTTGCAAACACCTGTGGAACGGATAGAGCGCAATGATGTCGGCGCGCTTGTTTACACGGCAAGTGGTTCCGAAGTGTTTGATGCGGTGGTGTTGGCGTGCCATGCGGACCAAGCCTTATCTCTTTTGGCACAACCCACGCCACAAGAACAGACATTGCTCGGGGCTATTCGCTACCACCCGAACCGCGCCGTCTTACATACAGACACATCGGTGATGCCTAAGAAAAAACTCGCTTGGGCCGCATGGAACTATGAACGCGCGACAGATTTAGGGCTTGAGTCCAGCCGTGTCTGCTTGCACTACTGGATCAACCGCTTACAACCGCTTCCGTTTTCACAAGATGTGATTGTTTCGCTCAATCCAGTTAGCGCCATAGACCCTAGCAAAGTACTGGGCGAATACGACTATGCACATCCCGTGTTTGATCTTGGTGCGATCCAAGCACAGTCGCAGTTAACCACCTTGCAAGGTCAGCAAAACACTTGGTACGCAGGTGCATGGATGGGATACGGGTTTCACGAGGACGGCTTCAAAGCTGGCCGAGATGCTGCGTTGGGCATATTGGCGGCATGAGTTTCAACTCGCATCAACCGCTTATAGGGTTTGGCCAAGTGCGCCACACTCGGTTGCGGCCTGCGCGTCATGCGTTTGCATACGGTACTTTTTTTCTGTTGTTGCCTATGCGTGCATTGGCCAAGTTCGGCAGCCAAACACTCGCTGTCAACCGGTTTGGCGCCATCAGCTTTCACGACCGAGACCATGGTGACGGTCGCGATGCTTCTCAAGGCGGGGCTCTGGCTTGGTTGGACGCATTGCTTCACAGCGAAGGTATTCATGATGCCAATGGCGAAGTGTGGTTGCATTGCTACCCGCGCATTTTGGGCTTTACTTTTAAACCTGTGAGTTTTTGGTATTGCCACGGTGCATCAGACCAACTGCGCGCCATCGTGGTTGAGGTGAACAACACGTTTGGTGAACGCCATTGCTATTTATTAGATAAACCGCAATGGGGCATCGAACAAACTGCTGACAAGGTATTTCATGTATCGCCCTTCTGTAGCGTAGAAGGACAATATCGTTTTCGCTTTATGCGCACCGCAGATCGCACGGTTGCACGCATAGACCACGATGATGCATTAGGTGCCTTGATAGAAACCAGTGTGAATGGCCATTTGGTTGCACTGACCACCCGCACCCAATGGCAAGCGCTGCTGCGCTATCCTTTGATGACGCTGATGGTGGTGGTACGTATCCATTGGCAAGCTTTTAAGTTGTGGCGAAAAAAAGTAACGTTTTTTTCTAAGCCCAAGCCCCCGCAAGATTTTGTGACCCGCTGATATTTTTGAGGCCTTTCGATGACCATTACAAGTTCAACGTCTTTTGTTAAAACCGATGCACTACTTGAAAGCATGCCTGCATCTGTCAAGCGTATTGTTGGCTTACTCGAACAACTGCAACATGGCGTATTGACGGTGCATTGGCCCGCAGGTCAAGTGTCACAATTTGGCCAAGCCCACGGTGATGAGTTGCACGCCAGTTTGCATTTGCATAACTGGGAGCCTTTTACGCAAGCGATGAAGTCTGGCGACATTGGTTTTGCGGAAAGTTTTATTGCGGGCGACTGGACATCCAGTGACGTCACGAGCTTATTACGGCTTTTTATTGCTAACCGCAAACATATCGATGACTTGATTTTTGGCCATTGGCTAGGCCGCACGTATTACCGCATCAAACATTTCCTCAAGCGCAATACAAAAGCCAATAGCCAAAAAAATATCCAAGCGCATTACGACTTAGGCAATGACTTTTATAAGCTGTGGCTAGATGAAACGATGAACTATTCATCGGCATGGTTTGATGGCGATTTTTCACGCACCACTTCGCATGCCCAAAGCGCCAAGGTGCGTCGCGCATTGCACATGGCCGGCGTTCAAACAGGCGACCGCGTGATGGAGATCGGTTGTGGCTGGGGCGCCTTGGCAGAAATGGGCGCCCTAGATTTTGGCGCGCAGATGTATGGCGTCACTCTCAGCCACGAGCAGCTGGCCTTTGCACAAGAACGTCTGCACCGGACCAGCGGCCAAGCAGCAGAACAACTGCGCTTACAAGACTATCGCGATATCAACGACGGCCCCTATGACGCCATCTGTTCTATTGAAATGATTGAAGCTGTGGGCCAGGCTTTTTGGCCTGAATACTTTGCAACCATCGCCCGCTTACTCAAACATGGTGGCAAGGCGTGCGTGCAGAGTATCGTGATTGATGACGCGCTTTATGAGCGTTATATCCACAGCACGGACTTCATCCAACAATATATTTTCCCAGGCGGTTGCCTGCCTTGCCCCAAAGAGTTTCAAGCGCAAGCCGAACGTGCGGGACTGCGTATCGTCGACGACATGTCTTTTGGATTGGACTATGCAGAAACACTACGCCGCTGGCGGGTTAAGTTCTTAGAAGAAAAATCCAAAGTACTGCAACTTAATTTTGATGAGCGCTTTATGCGCATTTGGGAGTTTTACCTGTGTTACTGCGAAGCGGCGTTTGAAGAGAAGAACATCGACGTTGTGCAATACACCTTAGAAAAAGTTTGATATGGCTCTAAACCCTCTAATTACCCAGTGGCAAGGCCGCAGCGTTTGGCTGATTGGCGCATCGAGTGGCATTGGCTTGGCAACAGCCAAAGCCCTACATGCTGCAGGCGCGCGCGTGACAGTATCTGCGCGCAAAACAGATTTACTCGATGCATTTGTCCAATCACATGCAGGTGCGCAAGCGATTGCCTTAGATGTCTGCGACACACAAGCCGTTCACTCCGTTACACAGCAGGTTGCGCAATCGCATGGTATCGATGTAGTGGTGTATTGCTCAGGGTATTACAAAGCCGTTCGTGCCAATCGCTACTCTTTAGAAGAAATGGTGCAGCACCAAGATGTGAACTATCTTGGCGTTGCGCGTGTGCTAGATGCCGTTTTACCGATTTTTCTTGAACAAAAACGCGGCCACATCAGCCTGATTGCCAGTGTTGCTGGCTACAGTGGATTGCCCAATAGCTTGGCTTATGGGCCCACCAAAGCTGCGATGATCAATTTGGCAGAGTCTTTGTATTTCGATCTCTCGCCGCTAAACGTTGGCGTGAGTGTGGTCAATCCTGGCTTTGTGGCAACGCCATTGACAGCACAAAATAAATTTGCCATGCCTGCATTGCTGCAACCCGAGCAAGCTGCTGCTTATATGCTCGAAGGCTGGGCTGATGGAGATTTTGAGATCCACTACCCCAAACGTTTCTCGGGCTGGTTGAAGTTCATGCGCCTCTTGCCTTACCGTTGGTACTTTAGCTTGGTGCGCTCTGCCACCAAGATGTGAACCTTGGTCAAACACACAGCCACACAACTATTACCTTCAAGGCATGACGAACTCTGCTGACACTACCCCAGACACGCCAGAGCTTGCGACTTTGCGTGTTGTGCAATTTTTTGAAACCCTTGGGCCCCACGACGTGGTGCGCTTAAAAGATTTTTACTGTTCAGACGCACTATTTAAAGACCCATTCAACGAGGTAGAAGGCGTGGATGCCATTGCCCCGATTTTTTCGCATATGTTCGATGCGCTGACTCAACCCCGTTTCGTGATCACACATACAGTCCAGCAAGGCGAACAATGTTTTGTGACTTGGGATTTTTTATTTGCGATGCGCCAATATCAACCAAACACAACGCAAACGATTCGTGGCGCAAGCCATTTGGTGTTTCGCTTTGAGGATGGCGCGTGGCGCGTGGCGGTGCATCGGGACTATTGGGACGCCGCTGAAGAACTTTATGAAAAATTGCCCGTAGTTGGCGCGCTCATGCGCTGGCTAAAGCAGCGCGCCAACAGTTAAGCCGCGGTGGGGCTTGTATCTTTAAAAGATGGGCGTTGCGCCATGCGCTCATACATTTGCGCTAAGTTGGTATATGCGCCACGCCAGTCAATTTGTGGGAATCGAAAATCCAAATAGCCTAGGGCAGCGGCACAGGCAATATCGGCAAGACTCATATGGTTGGCCACACAAAATTGGCGGTCTGCCAATGCACGATCCATCGCGACGAGACTGTTGTCCACCTTTTCTAATTGGCGGTCAATCCATGCCTGTGAGCGCTCGCCCTCTTTGCGTCCTGGCCAATGGGCTTCAAGACGCGCCAAGATAGCCGCGTCTAAAACGCCGTCTGCCAGTGCTTCCCAAGTTTTAACTTCGGCACGTTCGCGTCCGTTGGTAGGGATGAGTTTGCCAACGGGTGACAAGGTGTCTACATATTCAACGATGACGCGTGAGTCAAACAAGGCCTCGCCGCCCTCCATCACCAAACATGGAACTTTACCGAGTGGGTTGTATTGGGCCATGACCGTATCTGCGGCCCATACATCTTCAGTGACAAACTGGTATTCCAGTTTTTTCTCAGCCATAACAATGCGCACTTTGCGGACATAGGGACTCGTGATGGCGCCGATAAGCTTCATAAATAATTTCAAAATGGAGATCGGTGTATTTTAGAGAATTCGGCCATGCATTGCAGATAAAGTGCTGCGCCTAAAATCAAACTATGACGCTTACTCCCAACATGACCCAAGTGACAGCCTTGTCACCACTCGATGGCCGCTACGCAGCCAAGCTCGCGACATTGCGCCCTTTGATGAGCGAACAAGGCTATATGCACCGCCGCGTTCAAGTTGAGCTGGCCTGGTTTACTGCACTCAGCGATGCGGGTTTTGCTGAATTCACGCCATTGAGTACTGATGCACGCCAGTACCTCATAGCCTTGGTGACCGATTTTTCTACCGACGATGCACTTGCCATCAAAGAAATCGAGAAAAAAACCAACCACGATGTGAAAGCGGTTGAATATTGGATCAAAGATAAATTCAAAGCCTGCACGAATGTGGCTGTCAAAAAGGAACTGGAGCGCAGCGCCGAGTTTGTGCACTTTGCTTGCACCAGCGAAGACATCAACAACACCAGCCATGCTTTGCAATTGCAGGCCAGTCGCGATCAAGTGGTGCTGCCCATGCTGGACTCCATCATTACCAAATTACGCGACATGGCACATGCGTATGCCGATGTACCCATGTTGAGTCGCACCCACGGCCAAACCGCCAGTCCAACAACCGTAGGCAAAGAAGTTGCCAATGTCGTGATGCGTTTGCGTGCTGCGCGCGCGCGCATTGCTCATGTGGCCATACTTGCCAAGATGAATGGCGCCGTAGGTAATTACAACGCCCACTTGAGTGCTTGGCCTACGTTTGATTGGGAGGCATTTAGCAAGCGCGTTGTAGAAACACCTGCCCCTGCTGGATTGGGTCTTAACTTTCAGCCCTACAGCATTCAGATCGAACCGCATGACTACATGGCAGAGTTATTTGACGCAATTGCACGCACCAATACGATTCTGATAGATTGGTCGCGCGATGTTTGGGGCTATGTGTCCTTAGGTTATTTCAAACAAAGTTTAAAGGCGGGTGAGATAGGTTCGAGCACCATGCCACATAAAGTCAACCCCATTGATTTTGAAAACGCCGAAGGTAATCTAGGTTTGGCTAATGCTTTGCTCAAACACTTGAGTGAAAAACTTCCCATCAGCCGCTGGCAACGCGACCTCACTGATTCGACCGTGCTGCGCAATATGGGCGTAGCTATTGGATACAGCGTATTGGCGTATCAGTCGTTAGGCGTTGGGTTGAACAAACTAGAAATCAACCACGAAGCGCTTGCTGCAGATTTAGATGCCGCCTGGGAAGTTCTTGCGGAGCCGATTCAAACGGTGATGCGTCGCTATGGCGTTGGGCAAGCCTATGAACAATTGAAAGAAGCCACGCGGGGCAAATCGGTGACGCCCGAAGCTTTACATGGACTGGTGCGGTCTCTCCCCATTCCAGCATCAGAGATAGAGCGTTTGTTAGCAATGACCCCCGCTAGCTATATCGGCAAAGCAGCTGAACTGGCGCGACGCGTGTAACGCGCCAGACTATGGCGATCAAATCCACCATCTTCAAGGCGAATGTGCAAATCGCCGACATCGACCACGGCTATTACGCCGACCATGCGCTCACCCTAGCGCGCCATCCCAGCGAGACCGATGAGCGAATGATGGTCCGCTTGGTGGCTATGTCGTTGCAAGCGCATGCGCTACAAGACACCTGCAACGGTGATGGCGTCTTAGCGTTTGGTGCGGGACTCTCTGACCCTGACGAGCCCGACGTGATGTTGACCGACTTCACGGGTCGCAAACGTTTGTGGATAGAAGTAGGCCAACCTGAAGACAAGCCCTTGCTCAAAGCGTGCAGCAAAGCCGATCAAGTGATGCTCTATGTGTTTTCGCATTCAGGCGATGTGTGGTGGAAGAGCATGCAGTCCAAACTCACACGCCCCAATAACTTGCAGGTGTGGCGCATTCCACACGTTGCTTCACAAGAGTTAGCAAAACTCGCTGAGCGCAGCATGCAATTGCAAGCCACGGTTCAAGAACAGGTGCTCATGATGGGCAATGGAACCAGCACGGTGGATATTGAGTGTGTGCGCTGGCTTTAACTTAAAGCCTGGTTCTCTGCTTTTTTCTCAGTCGCCCGCTCCGCATATTTATTGAACCGCCAAGCAGTGCCCATCATGGTGATGCGATGCCACGTATGGCGTTTTTCGGCGGGGGTCATATGCGTCCAATTTTGTACTTCTTCAAATGTGCGACCACAACCTTTGCATTCTGGATCGCCCTGACTGGTGGAGCAAATCGCGATGCAAGGTGCGTCTACTGTGGTGTCATACCAGCCTAACCATGCCGCATGCGCTTTAGCAGGAAATCCTTTTTCTGCGGCTTCGTTTTCTTTGTAATAAACCATCAATGCATAGACTTCCGCCAAGGCACGGATTTCAGGCGCGAGTGTCACGCCATCAGGTGAAGGCTTTTTATCACGCCAATAGTTAATGGCCGCTTCGATATCGGTGATGTGAATACTGGCCATGGAAATAAATACGCGTCAATCAATAACAAAGCAGAGAATGATAGCTGGGATGCTATGCTTTGGCGCTTATGAAACTACTTATTACTTGGGTCCTGCACGCTACGGCATTGCTAGCGTTAGCCCAACTTTCAACGGGAATAGAAATTTCGAGCTTTGCAACGGCCATGGCAGCCGCCTTGCTGATTGGTTTTCTCAATTTATTTGTGCGTCCGGCCTTGGTAGTTTTGACATTGCCCGTGACATTTTTAACGCTTGGGCTTTTCTTATTCATCATCAATGCCTTGATGTTTTGGGCGGCGGCTGAGTTGCTAGACGGTTTTCGTGTGAATGGGTTTGGTTCTGCTTTGTTGGGGTCTTTGCTTTATTCGACCTTTGGCATGGTGATCGATTCAGCGCTCCAACATTTGTTCCCGCCGCAACCGCTCTAATTCCCGCAAACGCGCGTCAACGATAGACGCCTCTATATTGCCACTGCGGTCTAACTTGCCTTCTTTCGCCAATTGATACGCCACCGCCTGTGCGGCTTTGAACCGGTCAAGAGCGGCAGCGTAATCTAACTCTGCTGCACGCGCCTCTGCTTGCGCACGAATGGCGCGCAAGGCGTCACCTTGCAATTCGTAAGCAGCCGATAAATACAGCCATGCATTGGCATCGCGGGGCATGTGGTTAACCCACATGACCAAGTCGTCCGCGGCCAATTTACCTTGTGATGGCAGATGCGTTGCCACACGGCTTTGCGCCAATAACAAACGCGATGCGCGGTCATTGGTATGGATCACCGATGTTTTGGTGTGGAGTAAGTTGACCGCTTGCATCGCTTCGCCCGACTGCAACGCAAGTTCTGCCTTAAAAAGCAACACCACGCGTTGTGCGGCAGGCTCTGTGATCGGCAAGGCTTC
This sequence comes from Burkholderiales bacterium, assembly GCA_947373745.1. Classification (GTDB taxonomy): domain Bacteria; phylum Pseudomonadota; class Gammaproteobacteria; order Burkholderiales; family Burkholderiaceae_C; genus Limnohabitans. Next base: position 24,604 of record CANBZB010000008.1, read on the forward strand.
TAAGCGCACCAAAGTGCGACGGGCACTGACCCAATCGCGTTGTCGCATCTCGGCCATCGCAGCCGCATACAAAGTGCCCGCTTGCCGCCACAGCGGCGCAGTTGCCACCGTGCTGGAAGCGGCTTGCACACTCAAACCGCGCAATGCATCAATGCCTGGGTTGGTCAACACCAATGCACGTGCTGACATCATGGCGTGCAAGGGAGTAGTGGCCACGGGTGGTCGTGCAGGCAATAACTGCTGTCGTGCTTGCGCATCCGCAATACGTTCTGTCGTCATCGGGTGGCTACGTAAATAAGGGAACGATCCGTTGTCATTCAAACGTGCTGCCTGCTGTAACTTCTCAAACATCGTGACAAAGCCCTGCGGTTCGAATCCAGCATCTGTCATCACGCCATACCCAACACGATCTGCTTCACGTTCCATGTCACGCGAGAAATTCAATTGGCTTTGTATGGCTGCAGCTTGGCCACCCACCATCACAGCGTTTGCCGCACTCATACCACTGGCACTGGGCGTGCGACTCGCAGCCAACATGCCCAAAATCATGGCGCCAATCACCATCGGGCCTTGTCGACCTTGTTGCGACATCATGCGTGCGATATGGCGCTGTGTCACATGGCTTAATTCATGCGCGAGCACTGAGGCCAATTCGCCGCCATTGCTCACCGCTGAAATTAAACCAAGGTGAACACCTAAATAGCCACCAGGCAGCGCAAAGGCGTTGATACTGCGGTCGCGAATCAACGTGACTTCCCATGCAAATTGTTGTTCGAGTTCAGGTGTGAGTTCACCACGCTGGCGTGCGGCATTGAGTAGCACTTGCCAAAACGACTGCACATAGTCACCCAAGACAGGGTCATCTATGTAATCTGGATCGCGGTAGATTTCTCTGGCTATGTTCTCGCCTAAGCGGCGCTCTACGCCCAAAGGAATTTCTATTCCATCGCCTAAATTAGGTAGGCGGTTGCCTGACATCACTAACGGAGGCGGGTTATTGGTTTGGCCATACAGAGGTTGTCCGCTTATGGTCAACACGACACTCAATGCCAGCAGGCCTAATCGTTTACATATGGCATTTGGCACATCAGGTGCAGCACCTAAATCTGAGGTTCTAAGCGTGATAAGAGATGGCGTGGTAGCAACTGGCATAAAAACAAGACCCGTATGATGCGGGAGGAGTCATGTTAACCCTTCTAGTCATTCATTCTTTCGAACACCATGCGCACTTTCACCCACTTTGATGCCCAAGGCCAAGCCCACATGGTCGATGTTGCTGACAAAGCCCACACCCACCGCGTAGCAGTAGCCACTGGAACGATCCATATGCAAGCTGCAACTTGGAAATTGATTGAAAGCGGTACGGCTAAAAAAGGGGATGTTCTCGGCATTGCGCGTATCGCGGGCATTCAGGCTGCCAAGAAGGCCAGCGATTTAATTCCCCTCTGTCATCCTTTGGCGCTTACCCGAGTCGCGATTGCGTTTGATATGCATGCTGCTTCAAATAGCGTGCAATGTAGTGCAACTGTTGAGACGGTTGGGCCTACTGGGGTTGAGATAGAAGCTTTAGCTGCAGTTCAGATGGCTTTGTTGACCATTTACGATATGTGCAAGGCGGTTGATCGCGGTATGACTATGACGGACGTCAAGTTACTGGAGAAGCATGGCGGCAAGAGTGGGAGTTTTGTGGCGAACTCCGCGGCTTCGACTGGTGCAACAAACAACATTTTTCAACCATCAAACAAATGAGCAATCGCGTTTCAGCCTATATCCTTACATTTAACGAAGCCGAAAAAATCGCAGATGCAATTAAAAGCGTCGCATGGGCAGATGAAATAGTAGTCGTAGATTCCAGCAGCATCGATGACACCGTCCGCATTGCTGAATCCCTGGGAGCCAGTGTCGTACAGGTCAAGTTCGAGGGTTTTGGTCCGCTACGAAACTCCGCCATACAGGCCTGTTCCCACCCTTGGATTTTTAGTCTTGATACCGACGAGCGTTGTACGCCCAAGGTTGGCGAAGAGGTTCGCCAGTGTGTTGCTCGCCAGAAACACCGTGCGTTCTTTGTGCCTCGGCGTAATTATTTTTTAGGCTCTGAGATCAAGCACTCAGGATGGTTTCCCAATTATCGACAGCCCCAATTGTTCCACCGGGATGCTATGCGCTATGAGATCAGCCCAGTCCATGAAGGCTTTGAGTTATCCAAAGGAGAAACCCTCGGGTATTTCAAAAATGCCATTTGGCAATTGCCTTTTAAAGATATGAGCGAGTCCATTGCAAAAATGAATCGCTATTCTTCGCTTGGCGCAACCAAGCGCCGCCAGGCCAATTCAAGCTATGGAAAAGCGTTCGGCCATGCACTTTGGGCATTCATACGTCACTACATTTTTAAGCGCGGTTTGCTGGATGGCTGGGCTGGTTTTATCATTGCCTTTTCTTATTTTGAAGTCACGTTTTATCGCTATGTCAAAGCAGTGGAGATAGCCCATCAAACTGAATGGCACGATCAGTGGAAAAACATTTTGCAGCGCAAGTGATCTTCGACTCTTCGATTAGCATTCACTTCAAATCTCTATCCTGCTGTTGCATCGCCCACAACTTCACATACTTGTAGTAGCTAGTCTGTGCATTTGATATCGACAGCGCCAACCCATGCGCACCGTCAAGAAAACCGGCGCGCAGGATATAGGTTCTGATAAACGCCCAAATGCCGTGTGTCACGGCCTTAACAATAGAGCCGCGCTCACCACGGTTAAATGCTTGTTGTGCAGAAGCACTGGAATACGCCTCTACCTTTGCCAAAACTTGTGAAAAATCTAGGTAGCTGTAGTGCAACAAATGGTTTTTGAGTTGCCCAATAACGTCTTTAGTGATGACGCGTTCATGCACCAAATCATCTGAAAACTTCGCATCGCTTTTACGAAACAAGCGCAAAACATAGTCAGGGCGCCAGCCACAATGCTGGATAAATTTTCCACAGTACCAAGACTGTCGAGGAATTTCGTAGGCGCCGTAACGGTTGTCTGCTGCGCTCTGGTGGTTGCCGTCACGCGCGGCACGTCCAATCACTCGATTGATTTCTGCTGCTAATTCTGGCGTCACGCGCTCGTCTGCATCAATCGACAAAACCCATGTTTGCGTAGCAAGTTCTAATGCGCGGTTTTTTTGAGGGCCAAAGCCTGGCCAGTCGTCGGGTTGTGAAACTTTGGCACCAAACCTATGGGCTATTGCGACAGTGTCATCACTGCTTCGTGTGTCCACGACCACAATTTCGTCGACTAGGCCTTGTAATGAGGCCAAGCAGTCTTCTAAGTTATGCGCTTCGTTGCGCGTGATCAAAATTGCGGAGAGCATGCCCGAGTTTAAGCGGAGTGCAACCCATACCGGCTTTAAAGCTTATGGATGAACACGGGTCTTATTTATGGGGAGTGATCGTTGGAATTCGGCTTGCAAGATTTTCGGCCTCCAAGTCTCGGCCTAATAACCGTAGGCTTTGAACGGCATGTTCGACAACGCGCGGTTCTGGAGAGTAATGCAATACACGCATAGCCAAGTCGTAAGTTGCTTGCGCGTTTTCTGGCGTGACGCTTTGGGTCATCAATCGAGCAAAGTCAACTTGGTTTCTGAATATCCATGATTGACTGGCCGCTTGCATGGGGTTGTCACGGTACGCAGCATCGCGCATTTCTGGTTGCCTATAGATTTGCGCTACACGGTTGTAGTCCCACGCTGTGTATAAGCAGGCCAAAAATAGAGCGCTACATATAAGCATGGGAAATATTTGTTGGCGTGCGCTTATGGGGGGTTCAATTTCTGTGGGTCTGAGTTGCCCGCGACCCAACCATAAACCCAAAGCCAAGCCTACGCTAATTTGAAATGGGCCATACCAAAACGGATACTCCAGCATGCTGTGTAAGCCAAGCACTATCAGGGCTGCAAACCCTATGCGCTGCGCATTAGTGGACGTCCGCAATCCGCCTGGTTTGTATAAGCCATACACGGCAAAGACACAACATGCCAGTGCAAATGGAATTCCAAACTCTAAGGCCAGATGCAGAGGAAAGTTATGGGCGTTATCTAGTAAGTCGCAAAACCGCTCGCTCTGGTAATTGGCGCTGTAGTGGGCGAAGTCTGTCTCACCCAAACCCCAACCAAGCCACGGATGTTGCATCAGCATCTGCAAGACGTTGCTCCATAGCACGCGGCGCCCACCACAAGCGGCATAGTCTTGCGCTTGTCCCGCAACCCGCAACAACAAACTTGCACCCATCACCCCATTGCGCTGAAGGGCGATCCAAGGCAAAACCAGCGACCAGAAGACGACCAGAAAAAATGATCCAATCGCCAGTTGAATCAACACGGGATGAACTTGTTGACGGTCTTTCCAAGTCCATACAAGCACCAAGGCAACCACGACCATCCATTGCATTGCACCGGTGCGTGACACTGAACAAGCCAAACCAGCCGCCAGCACCACGAGTGCGCACCATGCCATTGCCGCATAACGCTTAGAAATACTCTGCGCGGTTGCTACCAAACCGAGCAAGGCGACTAAACCGATGCTGGTGAGTGAGGCAAACTGGTTACGTTGCCTTAAATTGGCAAACGCGTCCCCGGTACGCGGTTGGTTGACCCAAGGTGTCAATTCGCGCGCCATGTCAAGGTATTGCAATACTGCCAGCGCGCTACTCACCAAGGCAGCCATCAACCATGCGGCTAATAAGCAATGCAGCAATCCGTTAGCAGGGTTAGCGGCACGTTTACCAATTTGCGTCGCTATCCAAACGCAGGTCATGGCGGCTAAAACACCGGCAGTCAATGCCCGGTCGATTACCGCAGGTACGGTGATTGCCGATACCAAGAACCAAGCCAGCAGAAGCAGGCCCCATTTGATTTGGAATAAATTTGGCTGTGCGTTCAAAAAGTTGGAGTTCGTCGGCGCAGGGACTTCATCTACGACCAAAAGCAAAGCACACGCCGCGAGCATCCAACTCAATAGCAATGGAATTACCGAGGTCGACGGTGCACTTGTAAAAGGATTCAACCACGGCAATATGAAGCACACCACAAGAAGCAAACGATTTGCTAGCAAGGAAGGATTTTTGAAAATCTGCATAGTCAGATTTTCATTGACAACACAGCACTACGGCCTTATTTGCATTCGCTAGGCGCATATTTTTTATCAAGTGCATCTGATGGAACAGCCACTCCAGCAAATGTTGCCGCGCCCCTGGACAAACACTTCCATTGCACCATGCCATTGACGATGGGGCTTGCAGCGTCTGGCGCTGGCAACGCTGTGGGGCTCGCAACTGAACCTGTAAAAGGAACTAACAATAATTTGCCACCGCCCGCCGCGGGTGTTGTCGTGATGGTGATCGCGCCCGTTGCAGTGGCAATATCAATCACACTGATGTTGTTGGTAGCGCCGCTCCATGTGTAGTCGGCTTTGTAGTTGTTTGCAGTAGTCGCAACATTGCCATTGCTCACAACGTCCATGACTGTTGTTTTGGCAGTCGTTGCCAACGCCAAACCTTCACTGACGCGCGCGCGAACGACGTAATCTTGGTAGGCAGGTAGGGCGACCGACGCCAATATGCCAATGATCGCGATGACGATCATGATCTCAATCAAGGTAAAGCCTTTTTGGAAGGGTGTTTTCATTTGTTACTCTCGTGGTGGTTTGCATGGCGCCTTGCAAAAAGCAAGACAAATTAAAAATTTAATTCTAGAAACTATCCCCACCTATTTGTGAAAGTGATGCGCACAAAAAAAACGAGCGGGGGTTTAAGCCGCTCGTTTGAATTTGCATTACCAAAGTATCAAATACTATGCCGCTTGGTCTTCCTGCGGTTGTGCTTTGGCATTCATTTGGCGACCCCACAAAATCACAATCACGGCACCCGCTAAAGAACATGCATAGTGGAACCAGGTATTGGCAGCGACAAATTCTTTGAGCAATACGTCGCTCGCAATCGTCTCGCCACCGACCCAGCCAATCAACGCTGCGCCCAAGGTAATGATGGAAGGGTAGCGCTCCATTAACTTGATCATCATGGAGCTACCAAAGACGACCAATGGGATGCTGATGGCCAAACCGATGATCAATAAAACTTGGTCGCCCTTGGCTGCCGCTGCAACACCGATGACGTTGTCTAGGCTCATCACTAAGTCAGCAATCAAAATCGTGCGCACAGCAGACGTGAGGTTGGCATGCTCCTTGGCGTCGGCATCGCTTTCTTCTTCTTCGGCCAAGAGTTGCGCACCGATCCAGAGCAATAACAAGCCGCCAACAATTTGCAAGCCTTGCAAAGCCATCAGCCATGCGGCAATGATGGTCAAACCAATACGCAACACCACAGCTGCGCCAGAACCAAAAAGAATCGCTTTGCGTTGTTGCTCAGGCGGCAAGCCGCGTGCAGCCAGTGCGATCACCACAGCGTTATCACCCGAAAGCAGAATGTTGATCCAAATGATTTTCAACAAACCAACCCAAAACTCAGGGTTTTCAAATCCTTGCAGAAATTCCATGTGCGCTCCGTTATGTGTTTTTCTATAACCCTAAAAGTGTAACGAGCCCGATCAAGCGGGCTCGTTAGTAATAACCGACAGGATCAAAGGTTAAGTTACTTCAATTGCGCCTTGAGTAACTTGCCTAATTCTGAGGGATTACGCGTCACGATGAAGCCACACGCTTCCATGATCGCGAGTTTGGCGTCAGCTGTATCAGCACCACCAGAGATCAACGCACCTGCGTGTCCCATGCGTTTGCCGGGAGGTGCGGTAACTCCAGCAATGAAACCCACGATAGGTTTTTTCATATTGGCTTTGCACCACTGTGCGGCGTCTGCTTCATCAGGACCACCGATTTCGCCAATCATGATGACGGCGTCGGTGTCAGGATCCTCATTAAACGCTTGCATCACATCGATGTGCTTCAGGCCATTGATGGGGTCGCCACCAATACCGACTGCGCTCGACTGGCCCAAACCTACTTCGGTCAACATGGCCACTGCTTCATAGGTCAA
>CANBZB010000009.1 GCA_947373745.1 Burkholderiales bacterium
CGCTGGTCAATATCAAATCGTGGTGCTTGGCTGTGCTTTGTAACGCGGCCACCGTGGCTTCTCGTTGATCGGGCACGACGCCTAAATCTGTTACCTCGCAACCTAAACGTTGCAACATGGCACGCAAGAAAAATCGGTTGGAGTTGTAAATAGAGCCCACGGGCATCTTGTCTGGAGCAATATCGCCCGGCATCACCAATTCATCACCCGTGGAAAACAAAGCGACTCGCGGGGCTCGCGTCACTTGCAATTGCGCCAAACCCACGCTAGCGGCCATTCCTAAGGATGCAGGCGTGAGTCGATCGCCCTTTTGCAAAACCTTGGCACCGCGCGTCACATCTTCACCAGATCGGCGAATCCATTGGCCCAAAGCGACTGCAGATTTCACCCGCACTTGGATGTCATCGAGGGGTTCGCAGTCTTCTTGCATCACGACCGCGTCTGCACCTTCGGGGATGGGTGCGCCCGTAAAAATTCTTGCAGCTTCACCCGTGTGCAAAGTGGTTCCGTGAGAACCAGCAGGGATACGTTGGGTCACTTTTAAAACGGCATCCGCTTTTGCACAGTCAGCAGAACGCAAGGCGTAACCATCCATCGAACTGTTGTCTTGTGGCGGCACCTGCAAGGCAGACACCACATCTTGCGCGAGCACACGACCATCGGCGTCAAAGGTCGATACCGTTTGCGTTTCCGCCAGAACCTGCGCATGCGCCAGTAATTGAGGAAGCGCTTCGTCCAAGGTCAAGAGTGGGGGTCTGCTCATAAACTAAATTTTGTTGTAATCAAAACGGTCAGCATTGGCCAAAAGCCATTCGCAGATGGCATCGGGTTGATTCAAATCCATCACGGGTCGCTCGGTGGGCGATGGCAGAAGTTCAGGTGAGTCAGTAGCAATAGCCACGACAAAATCGTCGTCTGCATAACGTGTTGGCTGTCCAGACGCGTGACGCCAAACTTCCACTTTCAGCACATCGCTTTGTTTGAAACCTTCTACCAATACCCAGTCCACTCCGTCATAGACCTCTGCTAACAAATGGTGCACCGAGAGTTGTGTCGGCTTCTCAAATTGACGTTGCAATACCAAGCGTTGGTCAGAGGCCACGACCACTTCAAAGGCCCCAGCTTCCCGATGCCGCCAGCTGTCTTTCCCTGGGTGATCAATATCAAAGTTATGGTGTGCATGTTTAACAACAGACACCCGTAAGCCGCGAAGTCGAAAAGCACCTATCAACTGCTCGACCAAAGTGGTTTTGCCGGATCCTGAGAAGCCTGCAAACGCTACGACCTTCATGCACTCTCGCAGTGCAAGGCGATATAACTTTTGATTTGTGCCACGTCGGCTTGCATCACATGCACCCGCTTTGGCAAAAGCTCGATGCCTACAAACTTGGATGGACACGTAGGAGATTGACCTAAAGCTTCTTGAATAGTTTCGGCAAATTTGATGGGCAACGCGGTTTCCAAAACAACCATGGGAATACCAGGCTTCACATACTCACGCGCCACTTTCACGCCATCAGCAGTGTGGGTATCAATCATTTGATGGTGTTGCGCATACACAGATTGAATCGTGCTTAAGCGATTGGCATGGGTGCTCTTGCCGCTGATGAAACCAAACTCCTTAGCGGCCAATGCAAAGCGGGGATGTTGGCTTAAATCAAAACGACCGTTCTTTGAGAGTTGGGTGGAGAATAAATCGCGCGTCGCATGTGCATCGCGGCCCAACAAATCAAATACGAAACGTTCGAAATTACTGGCCTTAGAAATATCCATCGATGGACTGGACGTTTCATGCGTATCGGCACTGCCACGCACGCGGTACACGCCCGTTTTGAAAAACTCGTCTAAAACGTCGTTTTCATTCGTTGCCACGACCAAGGTGTCAATAGGTAAACCCATCATGCGCGCCACATGGCCAGCACAGATGTTGCCAAAATTTCCACTCGGCACAGTGAAGCTAACTTTTTGTGCGTTATTGGTTGTGGCTTGTAAATAGCCTGCAAAGTAGTACACCACTTGCGCCAACAAGCGTGCCCAATTGATGGAGTTAACCGTTCCAATTTTGTATTTGGCTTTGAAATCCAAATCGTTGGAGACGGCTTTCACCAAATCTTGGCAGTCGTCAAACACGCCTTCGATCGCAATGTTGTGGATGTTCTCATCCATCAAACTAAACATCTGCGCCTGCTGGAACGGGCTCATGCGTCCGTGGGGACTGGTCATGAAGACGCGCACACCGCGCTTGCCACGCATGGCGTATTCGGCTGCGCTACCGGTGTCACCACTGGTGGCGCCAAAGATATTGAGCTCTTCACCGCGGCGGGCCAATTCGTACTCAAACAAATTACCGAGCAATTGCATGGCCATGTCTTTAAAAGCCAAGGTAGGGCCATTGGACAATGCCTCGACCAACAAGCCTTCGCCCATAGGGCGCAATGGCACGATTTCTTTTGTGCCAAACACTGCCTCTGTGTAAGTCTTGTTGCAAAGCGCCTTCAAGTCGTCCGGAGGAATGTCGTCAATAAACAATGACAACACTTCAAAAGCCAAAGCGGCATAGCCTTGGGTTTGCAAAATCGTACGAAGGCGTCCTAAATGTGCATCGTCGATTTGCGGATAGTGATCTGGCAAGTACAAACCGCCATCTGGCGCCAAACCTTCCAGCAAGATGTCACAGAACTTTTTGCGCTCAGGATGACCGCGCGTTGAGAGATACAACATCAGTTCAACTCTTCTTTGCGAATACGGGTGATGGGCGCCAGCACTGTGCTGAGTTGTTGCATCTGGGCTAAGGCTTGGTTCATCTTGGCCTCCACACAGTCGTGCGTGAGGATGATCAAGTCGGTTTGGTTTTCGCCCTCACCGGCTTCACGTTGCAACACCGCATCAATGCTGATAGCGGCTTGCGCAAAAATGCCAGTGATTTGCGCCAACACACCGGCTTGGTCGGCCACGCGCAAACGCAAGTAATAACTGGTCACCACCTGCTCCATAGGCAACACAGGCAAATTACTCATCGCTTGGTCGAAAGTATCAGGCTGGAATGCCAAATGGGGCACGCGGTTCAACGGATCTGCGGTGTGCAAACGTGTGACGTCCACCAAGTCTGCGATCACAGCACTCGCTGTGGGCTCGCTGCCAGCACCTTTGCCGTAATACAGCGTTGTTCCGACTGCATCGGCCTGCACCATCACTGCATTCATGGCACCTTCTACATTGGCAATCAAACGCTTGGCAGGCACCAAGCAAGGATGCACGCGCAATTCAATACCAGTGGCGGTACGCTTAGAAATACCTAAGAGTTTGATGCGATAACCCAATTGCTCGGCATAGCGAATATCTTGCGCCTCGAGTTTGGTAATGCCTTCGACATAGGCTTTATCAAACTGCACAGGCACGCCAAAGGCAATGGCAGCCATGATGGTGGCTTTGTGCGCGGCATCGACACCTTCGATATCAAACGTAGGGTCTGCCTCTGCATAACCCAAAGCTTGCGCTTGCTTGAGCACGTCACCAAAGGCCAAGCCTTTGTCGCGCATTTCAGACAAGATGAAATTGGTCGTGCCGTTGATGATGCCCGCGACCCATTGAATACGGTTGGCGCTCAAACCTTCTCTCAAAGCTTTGATGATCGGTATGCCACCAGCAACAGCCGCTTCAAACGCCACCATCACACCTTTTTTGTGCGCTGCAGCAAAAATCTCGGTGCCATGCACAGCCAACAAAGCTTTGTTAGCCGTCACTACATGCTTACCGGCAGCTATCGCCTCGAGTACCAATTGTTTGGCGATGCCATACCCACCGATGAGCTCGACCACAATGTCGATCTCTGGATTGGCAATCACTTGTCGCGCGTCGTTCACCACTTTCACAGCGCTGCCCACAATCGCTTGGGCACGGGCGGTGTCGAGGTCAGCGACCATCGTGACTTGTATCGGGCGACCCGCGCGGCGTTGGATTTCTTCTTGGTTGCGTTTGAGCACTTCAAAAGTGCCACTGCCTACGGTGCCAATGCCTAAAAGGCCAACTTGTATCGGTTTCATGCTGCTCGGTTGTTACGGTAGTTTTCTAAAAATTTAGCCATGCGCGAGATAGCTTCGCGCAACTCATCTTCATGCGGCAAAAAGACCACACGGAAATGGTCTGGGTGGGGCCAGTTAAATCCCGTACCTTGCACCAACATCACCTTGGTCTCTTGCAGCATTTCCAAGAAAAACTGTTGGTCGTCTTTGATGGGGTAGACCTTGGGATCTAAGCGGGGAAATAAGTACAAGGCTGCCTGCGGTTTGACGCAAGTCACCCCAGGAATGGCAGTGATAAGTTCATAGGCCAAATCGCGTTGCTTGCGCAAACGTCCGCCTTCTCCCACTAAGTCGTTGATGCTTTGGTAACCGCCCAGTGCCGTTTGAATCGCCCATTGGCCAGGAACGTTGGCGCATAAACGCATGTTCGAGAGCATATTCAAGCCCTCGATGTAATCGGCTGCAGGCTTTTTGTCGCCAGAAACTATCAACCAACCGGCGCGGTAGCCGCAGGAGCGATAACTCTTAGACAGCGAGTTGAATGTCAAAGTCAGCACATCTGTGCTCAAGCTGGCAATCGGTGTGTGCTTGACGCCGTCATATAAAACTTTGTCATAGACCTCGTCCGCAAAAATGACCAAGCCGTGTTCACGCGCCAGCGCAATGATTTGTTGGAGCAAGGCATTTGTATAAAGCACACCGGTTGGGTTGTTCGGGTTGATCACCACAATCCCTTTGGTGTGGGGTGTGATTTTTTTGCGAATATCGTCGATGTCTGGCATCCAACCATTGGCTTCGTCGCACAAATAGTGCACAGGTGTGCCGCCGGATAGGCTCACTGCTGCAGTCCACAAGGGGTAGTCCGGCGCGGGCAAAAGTAGCTCGTCGCCATCGTCCAATAAACCATTGGTCGCCATCACGATCAATTCGCTGGCACCGTTACCTAAATAAATATCTTCGAGCCCAACACCCTTGATACCTTGGCGCTGGGTTTCGTGCATCACCGCTTTGCGTGCACCAAAAATGCCCTTGCTGTCCGAGTAACCCGCCGAGTTCGGTAGGTTACGGATCATGTCCTGTTGGATTTCCTCGGGCGCATCGAAACCAAACACCGCCAAATTACCGATGTTGAGCTTGATGATTTTTTGACCGTCTTCCTCCATTTGACGCGCGCGGTCCATGATGGGTCCGCGTATGTCGTAACAGACGTTAGACAGCTTGTTAGATTTTTGAATGGTTCTCAAAGTCCCTCCAAGGGCTCTTTTATAGGGTGAAAACCTATAATTTGACCACAGTTCCCCCTCTATTCCCTATGAAACTCCAACCTGATCGCATCGACACACTCTCCGTCACTGGATACGGCCCAGGCTGGATCGGTGTCTCAGGGGAAAAAGTCGTTCGCAGCGTGGTGATCTCCTCGCTGGGCGAGCAATTTGAATGGGATTGCGTTAACTTTTCCGAACTCAACCCAAGCCACTTTGCGCGCTTGGCAGATTTGTCTGTAGAGCTTGTGATTTTTGGGAGTGGCAAGCAACTTCGCTTTATCCAACCGGCTTGGCAGACGCCGCTGATGGAACGTGGCGTTGGCATGGAAACCATGGACACTTTCGCCGCCTGCCGAACTTTCAATATTTTGGCGGGTGAGGGGCGTAAAGTGGCTGCCGCCTTGATTATCGAGGCGTGATAAGGTCTTTTCTGGGGGTTTAGCGCCCCACTTGTCTAATGGGGAACAAGGCTCAGGGGTGAGATTTGATTTTCCAGTTAAAATTGCGGGTTGCCGTTGGTGGGCGCGGTCTAGACAGTCGCCCTACTTACTTGGCCTTTCCCACTGTCACACCTGATTGAGCGCTATGGCAATTGTTGTCAATAAACCCCTCCCTGAATTTGAAGCCAACGCCACGGGTGGCATCAAGGTGTCAAATTCCTCCCACCATGGCCAAATGGTGGTTTTGTACTTCTACCCAAAAGACAACACGCCGGGTTGCACCACGGAGGCCATGCAGTTTCGTGACAAATACAAAGACTTCGCCAAAGCTGGTGCCGTCGTCTTTGGCGTGTCACGCGACAACATGAAGTCACATGACGATTTCAAAACCAAGCTCGAGTTACCTTTCGAATTAATCGCTGACACAGAAGAAAAAATGTGCCACATGTTTGGTGTGGTCAAAAACAAAATCATGTACGGCAAAAAGGTCAAAGGTATTGAGCGCAGCACCTTTTTAGTCGGTGCCGACGGCGTTTTGAAAGAAGAATGGCGTGGGTTGAAAGTACCTGGCCATGTAGACGAAGTACTCAAAGCAGTAAAAGCACTCAAGAAATCTGGCGGATAACTGACACGAATCAGCCAAATTCATGGGTTATAGTGTTTCCATGACACTGCAAGTTGTGAATGTTTCTTTTAACAAAAGCCGCCTTGGCCCCCAGGCGGCTTTTTCACTTCTTGCGCGTCTGCATCATGTTTCAACACTCTAGTTCTATTCACTCATGCCCTTGCCACCAGCACCCTCAAAACGCGCCGCCCTCCTCAATACCGAAGCATTTGATGCCCCTGCCAAAACCCGACAAGCCCGTCGCCCTAGTGAACAACAAGAGTTAATCGAAAGACAAGCCCACAGTCCATCGGTTGAAGGTTTTGATCGTTCCACTGGCGGCGAATTGCTACAGGAGTTGATGGCGCCGGAAACCCCACAGGGCCATGCGCAAACTTCCGCACGTAAAACAGTACCTAGTGCGCGTGCGGTAACGAAACCTAAAAAAGCGAAAAACACGGGACCCACCAAATTATTTGTGCTCGACACCAATGTATTGATGCACGACCCGATGTGCCTCTACCGTTTTGAAGAGCATGACGTCTTTTTGCCCATGATCGTGCTGGAAGAGTTGGACAGTAACAAAAAGGGCATGACCGAAGTTGCGCGCAACGCGCGCCAAACCAGCCGATCACTAGATGCACTGGTTGCGCACCACCAAGACGCAGATATCACAACTGGTATTCAACTCAGTGGGACAGGCCACCGCGAAGTTGGCGGGCGACTGTTCTTCCAAACCCAACCCCTCAACTTCACCCTGCCACCCAGCCTGCCCCAAGGCAAAGCGGACAACCAAATTTTGGGGGTAGTCGAAGCTTTGCGCGTGCAATATGCGCCGCGCCCTGTGGTGCTGGTTTCCAAAGACATCAATATGCGCGTCAAAGCGCGCGCACTCGGTCTATTGGCAGAGGATTACCAAAACGATAAAACGCTGGAAGACGGCGACTTGCTCTACTCCGGCGCATTGGCTCTCCCCCACGATTTTTGGATCAAACACGCCAAGTCGGTGGAGAGTTGGCAAAGTGGCAGCCAAACCTTTTACCGTTTGAGCGGCCCCATCGTTCCAGAGTTGCATATCAACCAGTTTGTGTATTTCGAGTCTCCCGGTGAACCCAGCTTATATGCGCGCGTGACTGAGATTCGTGGCAAAACCGTGGTGCTTAAAACACTGAAAGATTTCACGCATCTCAAAAATGCGGTATGGGGCGTGACCACACGCAATCGAGAGCAAAATTTTGCGATGAATTTGCTGACCGATCCGGAGATTGACTTCGTCACGCTAACCGGCACGGCGGGCACGGGTAAAACTTTGATGGCGCTTGCTGCTGGTCTTACACAAGTCTTGGACGACCGTCGTTACACCGAAATCATCATGACGCGCGCAACCGTCAGTGTTGGCGAGGACATTGGTTTCTTGCCGGGCACCGAAGAAGAAAAAATGGGTCCTTGGATGGGCGCATTGGATGACAACTTAGAAGTACTGGCCAAAACCGAAACCAGCGCAGGCGAATGGGGTCGTGCAGCCACCAACGAACTGATTCGCAGCCGCATCAAGATCAAAAGCTTGAACTTCATGCGCGGTCGTACCTTCCTCAACAAATATTTAATCATCGACGAGGCGCAAAACTTGACGCCTAAGCAAATGAAAACCTTGATCACCCGCGCGGGTCCGGGTACCAAAATCATTTGTATGGGTAATTTGGCGCAGATCGACACACCCTACTTAACTGAAGGCTCATCTGGTTTGACCTTTGCGGTTGATCGCTTTAAAGGATGGCCACATGGTGGACACATCACGCTTGCGCGTGGTGAACGCTCTCGCTTGGCGGACTTTGCCAGCGACGTGCTGTAAATTTATCAGCCGCGCGCTGTCAGTTTAGTAGTCGCCGTTGCTGTAGCCGCTTGCCAAGCTCTCGAAGCGGGTGAGCGGTTTCAAGAACGCTAGTTTCACTGTGCCGGTTGGTCCGTTGCGGTGTTTACCAATGATGATCTCCGCTACGCCAGGCTCTTTGGAATCTTTGTTGTAGTAGTCATCGCGGTAGATGAACATGATGACGTCAGCGTCTTGTTCGATCGCACCAGATTCGCGCAAGTCGCTCATCATGGGGCGTTTGTCAGTGCGCGTTTCGACGCTGCGGTTCAATTGCGACAAGGCGATTACGGGACATTGCAATTCTTTCGCCAGCATTTTTAATCCACGCGAAATCTCACCAATCTCAGTCGCACGGTTATCACCGCTGTTGCTGCTGGTGTTGCCACTCATCAACTGCAAATAGTCGACGACGATCAAACCCAATTTGCCACAGGTGCGCGCGAGACGGCGCGCGTTGGCGCGAAGCTCCATAGGCGTGAGGCTTGGCGTCTCGTCGATATGCAGAGATACATTGCGCAGCTTCTCTATGGCCTCGGTCAAACGCGGCCATTCTTCTTGGTTCAATTTACCTGTGCGCAAACGTTGTTGGTCAATGCGTCCAATAGAGCCCACGATACGGATGGCCAGTTGCGAAGCGCCCATTTCCATCGAAAACACTGCGACTGGAAGGCCTTCGTTCAAAGCCACGTGCTCAGCAATATTGATCGCCAATGCCGTTTTACCCATGGATGGACGCGCGGCCAGCACGATCAAGTCGCCGGCTTGCATGCCAGAGGTCATTTTGTCAAAGTCAACAAAACCTGAAGGCACGCCCGTGATGTCACTGGGGCTATCTGCCATTTGGTTGACTCGGTCCATCAAAATCACAGCCAGCTGGTCCATATTTTGAAAACCCTGCTTCAAACGAGAGCCTTCTTCACCGATTTGGAAGATTTTTTGCTCTGCCTCGTCCAAGATTTGTGGAACGGGCTTGCCTTGCGTATTGAAGGCATTGGTCGCGATCTCATCACTGGCCGTCACAAGTTTGCGCAAAATAGCCCGCTCGCGCACGATTTCGGCATAGCGACGGATATTGCTAGCGCTCGGCACATATTGCGCCAGCGCATTCAAATACCCCAAGCCTCCCACTTCTTCTGCTTTACCAATGGACTGCAAATATTCGTAGACCGTGATCACATCAGCAGGACGTGAGGCATTGATCAGTGCACTAATGCCCAAATACACCTGCCGATGTTCGTAGCGATAAAACACACCTTCAGACAGTAAGTCGGCCACCTGCTCCCACGACTTGTTGTCCAGTAATAGCCCTCCCAAGACACTGGATTCCGCTTCCATCGAATGCGGGGGAATACGCAGTTGTGCGATTTGCTGATCGGCTGAAAAGCCTTCGTCGAAGTTGGATAGAACGGCTGACATGGTGTTTTCGTAAAACGTACATCCTACGCCCTAGCAGGCGCATAGCCTGAGGATAAAGCTGTGGATAAGCGGTGCGTTTGTTGGGGAAATCAAAAGAAAAGCCGCTCCTAGGAGCGGCTTTCGAGGTGGCTAAATTAGCTTAATGCGTTTAACTTAAATTAGACGCGCCAAAACTGGCCAATATGCTTTCAATGAATTAAGCAGTTTCGCCGTAGACCGACACAGTGATGTCTACCACTACATCAGTGTGCAAAGCCACGCTCACTGCGCTGTCGCCTACCAATTTGATAGGGCCAGTAGGCATACGAATTTGTGACTTAGCGACGGCATAGCCGTTTTTGGTCAACTCTTCGGCAATGTCGAAGTTGGTGACAGAACCGAACAAACGGCCATCCACACCCGCTTTTTGGCTGAGCTTGATGGAAGTACCACCCAACTTTTCGCCTTGGGCTTGGGCAGCAGCCAATTTGGCAGCAGCGGCTTTTTCTAATTCAGCGCGGCGCACTTCGAATTCTTTGATGGCCGACTCCGTGGCGCGGCGGGCGCGGCCTGATGGGATCAAGAAATTGCGTGCATAACCGTCTTTGACTTTGACGATTTCGCCAAGATTTCCAAGGTTAACGACCTTGTCGAGCAGAATGATTTGCATAGTCGTAACTCCTTAGATCTTGTGCTGGTCGCTGTACGGGACCAAAGCCAAGAAGCGCGCGCGCTTGATGGCGGTGTTGAGTTGGCGTTGGTAAATCGCGCGAGTGCCGGTCAAACGGGCAGGAATGATCTTGCCGTTTTCAGCGATGAAGTCACGCAAGGTGTCTACATCTTTGTAGTCGATTTCTTCTACACCAGTGACTGTGAAGCGGCAGAAACGCTTACGCTTGAACAACAGTGATTGGGTATTGCGCTTGGGGCGCTTGTCTTTGTTGAATTTCTTAAATGTGGCCATGATCGGGCATCCTATGAAATGTGCTGAAAATCTTGAATATGAAAAACAATCTGTTTGCTGTTGCGCGGTGAGGATATGAATCCTGTGAACCTGAACTCTTGACCCAAGGGCTGCTGAACCAATCGTTCAGCCACACTGCCTAAGGCCACTGACTTGAGATTTGCTTTAACTTGCCTGGCTTGTCCAGCTTCTTGAACGTCTGACCCGTGTTCGAGTCGCATATCAAGGGCGGGCAATCCGGCGGGGGTGTATCGCATAGCCGAAGACTCTACGATGCAAGCACTCAAAACCAGTTGGTTCACACCTCGCAATAACTGCAGGGTTAAGCCGAGTACTCAGCCTGTTGTGATTTGCGGGCTTCCTCGCGCTCCACGGTTTTCATCATCAAAGATGGACCGGTTTCTGCTTTTTTACGCAAAACAGTGAGGTGACGCAAGACAGCATCGTTGAACTTGAAAGCATGTTCCAACTCCGTCATGACGTCTTGGTTGGCTTCAATATTCAGGCAGATGTAGTGGGCTTTGGCCAACTTGTTGATCATGTAAGCCAACTGACGGCGGCCCCAATCTTCAACACGGTGAATGGCACCACCACCAGCGGTGATCATGCCTTTGTAACGCTCGAGCATGGCAGGAACCTGCTCGCTTTGATCCGGATGGATCAACAAAATGATTTCGTAATGACGCATAGACACTCCTTATGGATGAAGCTGCTCGCGGCGTCTGTCGCAATGCAGCAAGGTGAAAAACCCTAGATTCTAGCCTATTTGGCTAACATTTTCCAGGTCTCGATCACGCTGTCAGGGTTGAGCGAGATGGAGTTGATGCCCTCGTCGGCCAGCCAATGCGCAAAGTCAGGGTGGTCGCTGGGTCCTTGTCCGCAAATTCCGACGTATTTGCCTTGCGCTTTGCAAGCGGCAATCGCTTGTTTGAGCAACACTTTGACAGCAGGGTCGCGTTCGTCAAAGTCGGCTGCCAGCAATTCCAAGCCTGAATCGCGGTCTAAGCCAAGGGTGAGTTGTGTGAGGTCATTCGATCCAATCGAGAAGCCATCAAAGAACTGTAAAAACTCATTAGCCAGAATCGCATTGCTGGGCACTTCACACATCATGATGATCTTGAGTTCGTTTTCGCCACGTTTGAGGCCGTGTTGCGCCAACAGTTGGGTCACGCGTTCTGCCTGCTTCAATGTGCGCACAAATGGCACCATCACCTGCACATTGGTCAAACCCATGTCTAAGCGAACGCGTCGCATGGCCTCGCACTCCATGGCAAAGGCTTCGCCAAAATCTTCGCTGATGTAGCGCGCTGCGCCTCTGAAACCCAGCATAGGGTTTTCTTCTTCTGGCTCATAACGGCTACCGCCAATGAGTTTGCGGTATTCGTTGGATTTGAAGTCTGACAAACGCACGATCACCGGTTTAGGCCAAAACGCTGCAGCAATCGTTGCCACACCTTCGGCCACTTTATCGACGTAAAAAGCGCGGGGCGAGGCATGGCCACGCGCCACAGATTCGACGGCCTTCTTCAAATCGGCATCGACATTTGGGTAATCCAAGATCGCTTTGGGGTGCACACCGATGTTGTTGTTGATGATGAACTCCAGGCGCGCCAAGCCCACGCCATCGTTAGGCAATTGGCAGAAGTCAAACGACAACTGCGGATTGCCCACGTTCATCATGATCTTGGTTTTGATCTGCGGCATGGTTCCGCGCTGAACTTCGGTTACCTCGGTTTCTAGTAGACCGTCATAAATATGTCCGGTGTCACCTTCTGCACAACTCACCGTGACCAAAGTGCCGTCTTTCAGATGCTCAGTCGCATCGCCACAACCCACCACGGCTGGAATGCCTAATTCACGCGCAATGATGGCAGCATGACAAGTACGACCACCACGGTTGGTCACGATAGCGCTAGCGCGCTTCATCACGGGCTCCCAATTAGGATCGGTCATGTCCGTTACCAACACGTCGCCCGGTTGCACCTTATCCATCTCGCTGATGTTGTGTACCAAACGTACGGGGCCCGTTCCAATTTTTTGACCAATCGCGCGCCCATGCGCCAGCACCGTGCCGTGGCCTTTGAGTTTGTAGCGCAGCTCCGATTGGCCTTTTTGTTGGCTCTTCACTGTCTCGGGGCGTGCTTGCAAGATGTAGAGCAATCCGTCGTTGCCGTCTTTGCCCCATTCGATGTCCATGGGGCGACCGTAATGTTGTTCGATAACCAATGCATATTGGGCGAGTTGCTCAACCTCAGTATCTGACAGCGAATAACGGTTGCGCAGCTCGGTGGGGACATCGGTGGTTTTGACCAAGTGGCCGCTGGCCTTTTTTTCTTCAGGAGAAGAAAACTCCATTTGAATTAACTTAGAACCCAGATTGCGGCGAATCACCGCGCGCTTACCCGCCTTGAGCATGGGCTTGTGCACATAAAACTCATCCGGGTTCACAGCGCCTTGCACGACTGTTTCGCCCAAACCATAACTGGATGTGATGAACACCACGTCTTCAAAACCTGACTCGGTATCGATGGTGAACATGACACCGGCAGCGCCTAAGTCAGAGCGCACCATGCGTTGCACGCCTGCGGACAAAGCCACATCGGCATGGGCAAAGCCCTTATGCACGCGGTAACTGATAGCGCGGTCGTTGTAAAGCGAAGCGAAGACTTCCTTCATCTTGTGCAGCACTTCTTCAATGCCGACCACATTTAAGAAAGTTTCTTGTTGGCCTGCAAATGAAGCGTCGGGCAAATCTTCTGCCGTAGCAGAGGAACGCACCGCAAAAGACGCATGTGCATTGCCTGCGCTGAGAGTTGCGAATGCTTCGCGTATCGCTTTTTCTAAATCTGCGGGGTAAGGTTGCGCCATGACCAAGTTGCGGATTTCAGCGCCAACTTGGGCCAAAGCACGCACATCTTCTGTATCTAACGCATTGAGCTTTGCATTGATTTTGTCTGTCAATCCATCATGCTGCAAAAAGGCTCGGAACGCATGTGCGGTGGTAGCAAAGCCAGTGGGTACTCGAACACCCGAGGGCAGCTGGGAAATCATCTCGCCTAGGCTGGCATTTTTGCCACCCACCGACTCGACGTCGGTCATCCTCAGGTTTTCAAACGGAACGACCAGGGCGGTCGCAGAAAAAAGTGCTGACATGGGAGAGCTCCAAAAGTTAAAACTGGTGCGGCCACGCAGCGGGCGCTAATTTGTATTTTTTTGAATGAAAGGCTCATCTGCATGGCGAAATTCGGATAATCTGCCCATTGTAGTTAGCCAACCCCGCTTTTTAGAAAACCAACGTCCCATGCCAAACCCCACAGTATTTTTTATCTCAGACGGCACGGGTATTACCGCAGAAACTTTTGGTAACGCCATCTTGGCGCAGTTTGAACTCAAATTCAGGCATGTGCGCTTGCCATTTGTCGACTCGGTCGACAAAGCACATCAAGCGGTCCGCCAAATCAACCACGTTGCGGAGTTAGAGGGGCGCAAACCCATTGTGTTCACCACCTTGGTCAATGAAGACGTACTCAAAGTAATCGTAGATGGCAGCAAAGGGATGATGCTCGATATGTTTGGTACGTTTGTGAACCCGCTAGAAGCAGAGTTGGGAATCAAATCAAACCACCGCATCGGTCGTTTTTCAGACGCCAGCAAGAGCAAGGAATACCACAACCGCATCGAGGCCATCAATTTTTCTCTGGCGCATGACGACGGTCAGCTCAACCGCGATCTTGAGTTATCCGATGTGATTTTGGTGGGTGTGAGCCGAAGCGGCAAAACGCCAACCAGTCTGTATTTAGCGATGCAACATGGTTTGAAAGCAGCGAATTACCCGCTCATACCTGACGACTTTGAACGCAAGCAGTTGCCGCCTGCCTTGGTTCCATTCAAAAAGAAAATATTTGGCTTAACAATCCAACCTGATCGTTTGAGCGAAATTCGCAACGAGCGCCGACCTAACTCCAATTACGCCAATCTCGTGAATTGCCGTTATGAAGTGGCCGAAGCCGAATCTATGATGCGCCGCGCAGGTATCCGCTGGTTATCTACGACGCATAAAAGCATTGAAGAGATCGCCACAACTATTTTGCAAGAAATAAGTCCTGAGAGATTGACTTACTAGACAGCCAATCTCTTTTTACAGCCCTAAGGCAGCGATACCTGCCTTCGCGATTTGTGCATCTTCAATAGACTTCACGCCGCTCACACCTACTGCACCAATACATTGACCGTCTTTGATGATGGGCACTCCCCCCTCGAGCATGCCTTCTAAATAGGGTGCACTTAAAAACGAGTAACGGCCATTGTTGATGATGTCTTCATAAACTTTGCTCTCGCGCCGACCCAAAGCTGCAGTTGTAGCCTTGGCCGGGCCGATGTGTGCAGAAATAGTCGCCACACCATCCATACGATGCAGGCCCAACAAATGGCCGCCATCGTCGACGACCGCAATAACAACGGCCCAATTGTTTTTAACAGCCTCTGCTTCAGCAGCAGCAAGAATAGCTTTGGTGTCGGAGGACTCTAAATAAGGTTTGGTTTTCATGGATGGTGTGTGTTGAAAAAAAGTATTTACGCGACTTGGTTAGATCTTTTTCACACATTTGTATGCGTGAGCTATTGATTTGGGACAAAGCATACCCATTTATTCCCCTGTAAACCCTTGTGAAAACTAGGATTTACACCAAGCTTTTGAAAACCAATTGCCCTAAAATGGGCGAATCTGCATGTGCAGGTGTTTATAGGAGATCGTGACATGAACGACCACATCCAATCAGTCGAGTACTACGACGTCTTATCTACCGAAGACCGCAACCGCGTCTTGCGCAACACCTATTGGCTTCTTGCTGTCAGCATGTTGCCAACAGTTTTAGGGGCCTGGGTCGGTGTAGCCTCTGGTATCAGCTATGCCTTGTCTGGCGGGTTGGGCATGATCTTGATGCTCGTAGGTGCATTTGGTTTCATTTACGCCATCGAAAAAACCAAACACTCCGCAACTGGCGTGTACGTCTTGCTAGGCTTCACCTTCTTTATGGGCCTCATGCTTTCGCGCATGATCGCGATGGTTTTGGGCTTTAAAAACGGTGCTGAACTAGTCATGACCGCATTCGGTGGCACAGCTGGTGTCTTTTTCGCCATGGCCAGTTTGTCTTCTGTCATCAAACGCGACATCTCTGGCTTAGGCAAGTGGTTGATGGTTGGTGTGATTATTTTGATGGTGGGAAGCATCATCAATATGTTTGTAGGCTCTTCTACAGGCATGTTAGTTATCTCCGTTTTGTCAATGGCGATCTTCAGCGCCTTCATGCTGTATGACCTAAAACAAATCATGGACGGCGGTGAAACCAACTACATCAGCGCCACGCTCACCCTGTATCTAGACGTTATCAACGTTTTCCAAAGCTTGTTGGCTTTGTTGGGTATTTTTGGTGGTGAACGCGAATAACTAAGTTATTGCTTAACCAATAAAAAAGGGGCTTAGGCCCCTTTTTTATTTATATCAAATACCGCCATGCTTTCCACATGGGCAGTATGCGGGAACATATTAACCGCCCCTGCAGCGCTACAGGTATATCCTGCAGCATTGACTAACAAACCAGCATCACGCGCCAAAGTAGCGGGATTACAGCTGACATACACAATGCGCTGAGGCGGCTTCCATCCTTGTCTTAATTCGGGTTGTTGCTGCAATGCAGCCAACGCTTGCACCAATGCAAACGCGCCCTCCCTAGGTGGGTCAACCAGCCATTTATCAGCTACGCCATCAGCCACCAATAACTCTGGCGTCATATCAAACAAATTACGCGCAGCAAATTGTGTGGGGGCGAAGGCTGTTTTACGTTTTGATTGGTTCCAGACTAAGTTGTCGCGGGCACGGGTCACTAAGGCCTCGCTACCTTCAATTCCCAACACTTGGCCTGCCATGGTGGCAATGGGCAAGGTGAAATTTCCCAAACCGCAGAACCAATCAATCACGCGCTCATCACTTTGCGCATCTAGCAACCGCAATGCGCGCGTCACCAAAACACGATTGATATGGGGATTGACTTGGGTAAAGTCTGTAGGTTTGAAAGGCATCGTCACGCCGAACTCAGGTAACTCATACGCGAGTTGTTCTTGGGATTGGCCCTCCAGCAACGTGACTGTATCGGGGCCCTTGGATTGAAGCCACCACTGCACGTGATGGTCCCTTGCGAAAAGCTTGAGCAAATCAACATCACTGCCTGAAAGTGGCTCTAAATGGCGCAGTACCAAGGCGGTTACCTGGTCGCCACAGGCCAACTCAATTTGCGGGCATGTTGCGCGGGCTTCTAAACTTTCAATCAAAGCGCGAAGTGGCATCAGCAATGCATTGACATGCGGTGGCAAAACCGGACACGTTTGCATATCCGCCACATAGCGACTTTTACGCTCATGAAACCCCACCAATACCGTGCCTTTTTTCAGCACATCACGCACTGACATGCGAGCCCGGTACCGATATCCCCAAGCGGGTCCATAAATAGGACGCAAAACATTTTCAGGCTTGACTTTTCCTAAGTGCCAGAGGTTGTCCTCCATGGCGCGTTGTTTCACAGCTACTTGTGCATTAGCTTCTAAGTGCTGCATCTTGCAACCACCACAGGCACCGGCATGCAAACCAAAATGCGGACAGCCAGGTCGCACACGCTGGGATGACTCGTGCACCACCTCCAGCAAAGAGCCCATCTCCCAATTATTTTTTTTGCGATGGATGTTGGCGCGCACCGCCTCAAATGGCAACGCCCCCTCTACAAAAACCACTTTCCCGTCGGCTCGATGCGCAACACCTTGCGCCTCGAGATCCATCGACTCAATCTGCAGCAGGTTGTCCGTCATCAATTGGCAGGCAAATATTTGGCTGGATCGACGGGTTTACCTTGGCGACGGATTTCAAAATGCAACTTCACCTGATCAGCATCGCTATTGCCCATCTCGGCAATTTTCTGTCCTCGCTTGATAGCTTGGTCTTCTTTGACCAACAAAGTTTGGTTATGTGCGTAGGCAGTAAGGTAGGTATTGTTGTGTTTGATGATGACCAAATTGCCATATCCACGCAACCCAGAACCCGCATACACCACCTTACCGTCTGCAGCCGCAAGGACTGGGTCGCCAGCTTTTCCGGCAATGTCTACGCCTTTGTTTTTGACTTCATCAAACCCAGCCAGCACGTTGCCGCGCGTTGGCCATTGGAACGATATCGCGTCTTCGGCAGCGTCAGCAGTTGCCACATTGTTTGCCGGTGTTGCGTTACTAGGTGCAGACGCCGCAGATGCGGGAGACTTAAGCACTGCCGCATTCGTAGCAGGTACTGGGGCACTAGCAGCGTTGGCAGGCGCAGGACTCGTCACCACATTCGTTGATGACACGGGACGCACGACAACACCTGTTTCTTCGGGCGGCGTTACGCGCAAAACTTGTCCCGTTTCAATCAGATTAGGATTCTCAATGTTGTTCCAACGCGCAATATCACGCCAACTGTGCCCGTTGTCCATGCCGATACGAATCAAGGTGTCACCCGACTTAACGCTGTAGTAGCCTGGCTTGCCTGCGTTGTCTGAACTAGCAACCATCTTGGCAGGTGTTCGGGAGGCATTGGGCGAACGATCTTCCACCGGTGCGGGACGGTTTTTATGGTTATTGGCGCACCCCGCGAGCACCATTGCGCTCAGCAAAGCTAACAACACCCAATCACCAACACGTTTCATGCACATCTCTCCTGCATCAAGCAATCCCTGATTTTAGAGGCACGAACAGCACGGGCTCCAACAAGACTTGCTTTAATCCTTGTGCAGTTTTGTCGATCACCACCAAGGCCTGCTGCCCTGAGGTATTTTGCATGGGCGCCACAATGCGTCCGCCCATGGCAAGCTGGTCTATCCAGTTTTGAGGGATAGCTTCACCCCCTGCTGCCGCAATGATGGCGCTGTAAGGCGCCCCTTTGTCGTAACCCAACATACCATCGCCAAAAATCATATGGACATTGGGTAGACGCATAGGCCTTAAGTTTTCTCTTGCCTTGTCGTGCAATCCACGCAAGCGTTCAATGCTGTAAACCTCATGCGCCACCAAAGACAACACGGCCGCTTGGTAGCCACAACCTGTGCCAATTTCGAGCACACGTCCCATCATTTGCCCTTGCACACCTGGTGCTTCTCTCAGCAGAGCAATCATGCGCGCAACGACATTGGGTTTAGAAATAGTTTGTCCCAGACCTATAGGCAAACTGGTGTCTTCATAGGCTTGATTGGCTAGTGCACTGTCTACAAAGCGATGCCGCTCAATACGCCCCATAGCTTCCAACACACCTGCGTCTTCAATGCCTTGTTGCGCTAGTTTTTGCACCATACGCGCGCGCACGGTTGAAGAATCCAATCCAAAACCTGTCGCGGTATTGGTAGGTGCAGTTTTTGGCTTGGCAGGTTTGCTACCCGTATCAAGTTTGGCGGGGAAACTTGGCCTTTCTTTCATGCCAGGCGTCCGTTCAAACGCTGCCCCCATGTTGCAAGGGTGTCGTGTTCGGTTAAATCTACTTGCAAGGGCGTTACCGAGCAATGGCCTTCAAAAGTTGCGTGGAAATCGGTGCCTTCACTGTCATCTTTTGCTGGACCAGCACTGCCAATCCAATACATCGTGTCACCCCGTGGACTGGTTTGGGTAATCACACGCTCTGCTGCATGACGTCTGCCCAAACGAGTGACTCGTACAGGTTTAATTTGGTCTATGGGCTTGTTAGGTACGTTCACATTCAACAACCAAGGGCCGCTTCCAATAAGGCCATTGGCAATCACGTCTTGCACCAAAGCGCGTGCTTTAGCAGCCGCTGCATCAATGTGCGCCCACCCTTTTTCTACTTGCGAAAACGCAATCGCTGGAATACCAAACAAATAGCCTTCCATCGCAGCACCCACCGTGCCAGAGTAAATAGTGTCGTCCCCCATATTGGCGCCGTTGTTGATGCCTGACACCACCAAATCAGGCTTGTATCCCAGCAAGCCGGTCAATGCGATGTGCACACAATCAGCAGGCGTGCCGTTGATATAACGAAAACCGTTGCTAGCCTGTTGCACATACAAAGGCGAATGCAAGGTGAGTGCGTTGGATTTAGCGCTGTTGTTTTGCTCAGGCGCGACTACCTCGACACGTCCTAAATCTTTCAGGGCTTCATACAAAGCAACGATGCCTGGGGCTTGGTAACCATCGTCGTTAGAAATCAAAATATTCATGCAAACTTTCAGTGACATTCGATTGTAGGGTTAGCCCGTGACACATCTAGTACGACTTACAAATCCCCTATCATCAACGTAAATGTTTAAAGGAGACTTTTGTGCACGCATGGCTTTGTGAAAACCCTATCGGTGTGGATGCCCTCACCTGGAAATCGCTCCCTACTCCTGAACCCACAGCAGGTGAGGTGCGTATACGCATTGAAGCCGCGAGCTTGAATTTTCCCGATCTATTGATCGTGCAGAACAAATACCAAATGAAGCCGCCCCTGCCCTTTGTACCTGGCTCTGAATATGCAGGAATCATCGAGGCTGTGGGCGAAGGTGTTACCCATTTACAAGTTGGTCAAGCAGTGGCATGCCTGAGTGGCACCGGTGGTTTCGGTACGCACACATTGGCGCCCGCCAAACTCTGCATGCCATTGCCTGCTGGTTTTAGTTCGGTCGATGCCGCCGCATTCATCATGACCTATGCCACATCGCACCATGCCTTGTTAGACCGTGGACAACTCAAAGCGGGTGAAACAGTGTTGGTGCTGGGTGCTGCTGGTGGCGTAGGCACTGCCGCCATTCAAATTGCCAAGGCATCGGGTGCGCACGTGATTGCAGCAGCCTCTACACAAGAAAAGTGTGATCTTTGTATGGCGCAAGGCGCCGATGCCACCATCAACTACAGCAAAGACAATTTGCGCGAACGTCTCAAAGAATTGACGGAGGGCAAAGGTCCTGATGTGATTTACGACCCTGTCGGAGGCGACTATGCAGAACCCGCGTTCAGATCCATTGCATGGCGTGGCCGTTATTTGGTGGTGGGCTTTGCAGCAGGTCCTATTCCAGCCTTGCCTTGGAATTTGGCTTTACTCAAAGGCGCGTCAATCGTGGGGGTTTTTTGGGGCGATTTCTCGCGTCGTGAAAGTGCAGCCAATACAGCCATGATGCAAGAGTTAGCGCAGTGGTATGGCCAAGGAAAAATCAAACCCGTGATTCACAAAACCATGCCTATGGCAGAACTCAAGCAGGCTTATGCGGAGATGGGGTCGCGTGGGGTGATGGGTAAGTTGGTGATGGTCAACTAAACAGCCTAGGCAAAAGTCTCAGCGTCTTTTAGCAAAGGTGCTTGTGCGTCTTTGGCCGCCAATTTAGGCTCAAAGTTAAAAGGCCAATCAATTTTCAGTTCTGGGTCTGACCACAAGACGCTTCGCTCGTGCTCAGGGTGGTAATAGTCAGTTGTTTTATACAAAAATTCTGCTGACTCGCTCAGAACTACAAAACCGTGGGCAAAACCTTCAGGCACCCACAACTGGCGTTTATTCTCTGCGCTTAAATGCGTACCTATCCACTTGCCAAACTGCTTAGACGAGCGTCGCATGTCCACCGCCACATCAAACACTTCACCGTGTGTGACGCGCACCAACTTACCTTGTGGATGTTGAATTTGGTAGTGCAATCCACGCAATACACCGTGCCCAGATTTACTGTGGTTGTCCTGCACGAACTGGACGTCTAGGCCCGTAGCATGCAAAAAATCACGGCTATTGAAGCTCTCAAAAAAGAAACCACGCGCATCACCAAAAACCTGGGGCTCAAGAATTAAAACGCCATCCAGCGCTGTAGGACTGACTTGATAAGGCATCTGGTTATTTCAGTAAATTCAAAAGGTATTGGCCATAGCCATTTTTAGCCAGTGGCGTTGCTAACTTTTGCAATGCAGCAGCATCAATCCAGTTTTGGAGGAAGGCGATTTCTTCTGGGCATGCCACCATCAAGCCTTGGCGTTTTTGCAGCGTAGCAATAAAACTGGAAGCTTCCATCAAGCTCTCATGTGTGCCGGTGTCTAGCCATGCAAAACCACGCCCCATGATTTCGACGCTGAGTTGCCCCATGTCTAAATAGCGTTTGTTGACGTCCGTGATCTCTAACTCACCACGGTGAGAAGGCTTGACATTGGCGGCGATCTCACAAACCTGTTCGTCATAAAAATACAAGCCTGTCACCGCATAGTTAGATTTGGGTTGCGCAGGTTTTTCTTCAATCGATAACGCACGTTGATGGGCGTCAAATGCCACCACACCATAGCGTTCAGGGTCTGTCACATGGTAGGCAAATACACTGGCACCATGCTGTCTTGCGTTGGCGCTTTGTAATTGTTTGACCAAGTCATGGCCATAAAAAATGTTGTCACCTAGGACCAAGGCACTGGGGTGGTCATTCACAAAGTTTTCACCAATGATGAAGGCCTGCGCCAATCCATCTGGGCTAGGTTGGACCGCATATTCAATATGCATGCCCCACTGACTTCCATCGCCCAATAACTCGGTAAAGCGAGGGGTATCTTGTGGTGTGGAGATCACCAAGACCTCACGAATACCACTGAGCATCAAAGTGCTTAAGGGGTAATAAATCATGGGCTTGTCATAGACCGGCATGAGCTGTTTACTCACCGCTTGTGTCACTGGGTACAGGCGAGTGCCTGAACCGCCTGCCAAGATGATGCCTTTGCGTTGCTTAGTCATGGTGGGATGCAATTTGAATGGGGTGAAATTAATGGCGTGCCGCCTAGATTAAGGTATCTAGTATGGCATCAACCCCTAACTGCCACGTTGGCAACTCTATGCCAAAGGTAGATCGTATTTTCTCTGTATTTAAACGAGAGTTGGCAGGTCGCGGGGCTGGTAATGGATAGGCACTGGTAGGTATAGGCTTGAGCGACTCAGGTTTGCAAGCGAGATGCGCCCCGCGCTGTATGGCACCAGCAATTGCATATTGGGCATAGGCATGCCAAGAAGTTTCGCCAGAAGCCGCAAGGTGATAGGTCCCAAATCTTGCGTCACTTTGCGCAGCAGCGAACATAGTTTGCAAAACATCGACCGTCACTTTAGCCAACAAATCAGTAGACGTAGGCGCACCCATTTGATCTGCCACCACCCGCAAACTGTCTCGCTCGGCAGCCAATCGCAACATGGTTTTTAAAAAGTTATTGCCATGCGCACCCACCACCCAGCTGGTTCGAAAAATCAAGTGTTTCCGGCAATGCTGTCGCACAGCACACTCCCCCAACCATTTGCTTTGTCCGTAGACAGAGAGTGGGTTCGCTTGGTCGTTTTCTGCCCATGGCGTACCGCCAGCACCATCAAACACATAGTCAGTTGAATAGTGCACCAGCACAGCATTTGCTGATTGGGCCAACTCAGCCAATACACCAACGGACTGGGCATTGACTTGCAATGCAATAGTTTGCTCAGTCTGGGCTTTGTCGACTGCGGTGTAAGCAACAGCGTTCACGATCGCGTGCGGTTGGAATTGTTTAACAATGGGCAACAAGGTATCGCGCAAAGCAAACGCATTGGAAAAATCTGCTTCGCTGCGCGTAAGAGCTTTTACTTCGCCCAGCGCTTTTAATGCGCTTTCAAGGGCAAATCCTAGTTGGCCATTCGCCCCCAACAACAAAACACGGTAGCTTGGATGGTTAGCAGATGGCATTACTCACGCACCATAGTGCTTGTCAAGCCACTGTCGATATGCGCCACTGGTCACGCCCTCGACCCACGATTGGTTGGCAAGGTACCACTGCACTGTTTTGCGAATACCCGTGTCAAACGTTTCACGAGGCCTCCAACCGAGTTCCTGCTCCATCTTGCTGGCATCCATTGCATAGCGTCTGTCGTGTCCTGGACGGTCTTTTACATAAGTGATTTGCTCTGCATACGCCCTGCCGTCTGCGCGGGGTTGTAACTCATCCAAAATGGCGCACAGTGTGTGCACCACATCGAGGTTAGCTTTCTCATTCCAGCCACCAATGTTGTAACACTCACCCACTTTGCCAGCCTCCAATACGCGCGCGATCGCACGGCAATGGTCTTCTACATACAACCAATCACGCACTTGTTGGCCATCCCCATAAATGGGGAGAGGTTTTCCTGCCAATGCATTCAAGATGACCAATGGAATCAACTTCTCTGGAAAATGATAGGGGCCATAGTTATTACTGCAGTTGGTAGTAAGAACTGGTAAACCATAGGTGTGGTGCCAAGCACGCACCAAATGGTCACTTGCAGCCTTGCTCGCGGAGTAAGGGCTGTTAGGTTCGTAAGGATTAGTTTCTTTAAAAGGCGCGTCCGTGGCTGACAAAGTTCCATAGACCTCATCCGTGCTTACATGTAAGAACCTGAATGACTGTTGGTTGACGTCCCTATTGCTCTCTGGCAACTTAGTCCAGTACGCACGCACACTCTCTAATAAATTGAAAGTGCCCAACACATTAGTTTGAATAAATTCTCCAGGCCCATGAATCGAGCGGTCGACATGGCTCTCTGCCGCAAAGTTCAACACAGCACGCGGTTGGTATTGGGTGAGCAACTCAGCAACTAAATCGCGATTACCGATATCACCGTGAACAAACACATGGCGTTTGTCGTCTTTGAGGTCATCAAGATTTGCCAAGTTACCGGCGTAGGTCAATTTATCTAAATTGACCACCATCTCTTTGGACGACGCCAGCCAAGTGTGAACAAAGTTACTACCAATAAAACCCGCACACCCAGTCACCAAAATAGTCATTTAGCACCCTCTGAATTAGCGCGCCCATATTTGTCTTCAAAACGCACAATATCGTCTTCGCCTAAATAAGAGCCAGATTGCACCTCAATCAAATGCAAAGGAACTTTGCCAGGGTTCTCTAGCGAATGGACGATACCAACAGGTATGTAGACCGACTGGTTTTCAGTGACCATGCGCTCTTCTTCTCCAATACGAACCAAGGCTGTTCCAGAAACAACTACCCAATGCTCGGCACGGTGGTGGTGCATTTGCACAGACAACTTGGCCCCAGGATTGACCGTGATGCGCTTGACCTGAAACCGCTCCCCGTGGTCTACCGAATCGTAAGAGCCCCATGGGCGGAAAACTTCGCGATGTAAATCGACTTCAGGACGTTTTTGCGCTTTGAGTTGGTCCACCACTTTTTTCACGTCTTGGGCTTTGTCTTTGTGCGCGACCAAGACAGCATCCGATGTTTCAACAACCACCAAATCTTGCACGCCAATCAAAGAAACCAATCGTCTATCGGCATGTACATAACTATTCTTGGTGTCATGCAAGATGACATCACCTCTAACGGCATTGCCTTGCGCATCTTGCGGCAACACTTGCCAAACCGCAGACCAAGCGCCTACATCGTTCCAACCTGCATCGAGAGGCACAACCACTGCTTTTTTTGTGCGCTCCATCACCGCATAGTCGACCGAATCAGACGGGCATTTGGCAAACGCTTCTGCGTCTAAGCGCACAAATTCAAAATCTTTTTTCGATGCCCTCCATGCCGCTTGACACGCCGCATGCATCACTGGGTTGCAAGTTGCCAGCTCTTCTAAAAACACCGATGCCTTGAACATGAACATGCCACTGTTCCATGTGTACCCACCATCTTGAATATAGGTCTGCGCAGTTGCGAGATCAGGTTTCTCCACAAACTTTTCGACAGGCACTGCCTTCTCGGGGTTCAATGGTTGCGCGGCCTTGACATAACCATAGCCAGTTTCTGGATGCGTTGGAACTATGCCAAATGTCACCATGCCACCGGCTTCAGCGGCCTGTAATCCCACGGCCACTGCACGATGAAAAGCAGGCACGTCTGCGAACACATGGTCCGAAGGCAATACCAACAAAACGGGATCTTCGCCTTTGACAGCAGTTGCCAACGCCGCAAAAGCGGCAGCAGCAATCGCTGGTGCCGTGTTGCGCGCAACAGGCTCTAACAAAATATCTGCTGGAGTGATGCCCATCTCTCGGCATTGCTCGCCCACCAAAAACCGATGGTCCGCGTTGGCAACGATGATTGGGCGAACTGGCAATTTGCCGTTCGTGCCTTCAAGGCGTTTCAATGTGAGCTGAAAAAGACTGCGCGAGTCCGTCACACCCAAAAACTGTTTGGGTCGCATCGAACGCGACAAAGGCCACAAACGCGAACCACTTCCGCCCGACAGAATGACTGGGATCATGGAGCTTATCTCCCTATGCCGAAATAGCTAAACCCACGTTCGCGCATACGTACGGGTTCGTACAAGTTTCGGCCGTCAAACACGACCGGATTTTTTAAAGCCTTTTTGAGTGCATCAAAGTCAGGAGCTTTGAATTGACGCCACTCCGTCATGATGGCCAAAGCGTCTGCACCCGCGAGCGCTGCTTCTTTAGTTCCACACAGCATGAGGTCAACGCGTGCGCCATAAATATGCTGAACCTCTTCCATCGCTGCAGGGTCATAGGCTTGCACTTTGGCACCCGCTTGCCACAAAGCCTCCATCAATATGCGGCTTGGCGCTTCGCGCATATCGTCGGTATTGGGCTTGAAAGACAAACCCCACAAAGCGATCGTTTTGCCTTTGAGGTTGCCTTTGAAATACGAATGGATCTTGTCAAACAACACGCGTTTTTGTTCATGGTTACGCGCTTCTACGGCTTCGAGCACCTTAGGCTGGAACCCAAGTTGCTGGGCGGTATGCACTAGTGCGCTCACGTCTTTTGGAAAGCAACTGCCGCCATAACCAGCACCAGGATAAATAAAGTGGTATCCAATGCGCGAGTCACTGCCAATGCCGTGTCGCACGTCTTCAATATCAGCACCTAAGCGTTCGGCCAAATTCGCCATCTCATTCATAAAACTAATCTTGGTGGCCAACATGCAATTGGCCGCGTACTTGGTCAGCTCTGCACTGCGAACACCCATCACCAAGATTTTGTCGTGGTTACGGTTGAAAGGTTCGTACAGCTCACGCAAGAGTTTTTCAGCGCGCGGACTGTCGGTGCCAATCACAATACGGTCTGGACGCTGGCAATCAACGACAGCTGCGCCTTCTTTTAAAAACTCGGGGTTAGAAACAACGTCGTATTCAAAATTAACGCCCCGCTCCTTCAACACCAGTGCAACAGCTTCTTTCACTTTGTCTGCAGTGCCTACAGGCACGGTCGATTTATCAACAATCACTGCATAGCCATCAATATGTTGGGCGATGGTTTTGGCAACTTTCAATACGTGCTGTAAATCAGCGCTGCCGTCTTCATTAGGCGGTGTTCCCACTGCAATGAATTGGATTTCAGATTGGGCGATGGCTTCTGCTGCATTGGAAGTAAATTGCAAGCGGCCCTCAGCGAAGTTGGCTTTCACCAAAGGTTCTAAACCAGGTTCAAAAATAGGAATTTCGCCTTTGCGTAGACGGGCTAACTTGGCTTCATCGATATCCACGCATATCACTTGGTGGCCGGCGTCAGCGAGAATTGCGCCTTGAACTAAGCCTACATAACCCGTGCCGAAAACAGAAATTTTCATAATATTTAATCAATTTTTCTTGAATATGTCATTTTGACAGATTAATATTTCATGACTGTTACGCTCCATAACCGTTACAGAATGCATATCTAAGTTGATTTATATCGACGATATAGTTAGCAAAACTCATAAAAACTGCCTAAAACTCTATGAACGACATCAAAAAAGCCGTATTTCCTGTCGCGGGCCTTGGCACCCGTTTTTTGCCAGCTACCAAAGCAAGCCCCAAGGAAATGTTGTGCATCGTGGATAAACCCTTGATTCAATATGCGGTCGAAGAAGCGATTGAAGCAGGCATCACGGAAATGATTTTTGTGACTGGCCGCAGCAAACGTAGCATCGAAGACCACTTTGATAAATCTTTCGAACTCGAACACGAGTTAGAACAAAAAAATAAAACCGCGCTTTTGGAATTGGTGCGCAATATCAAGCCGGCTAATGTGAATTGCGTTTATGTGCGTCAACCCGAAGCATTAGGCCTGGGTCACGCCGTGAACTGCGCTGCCAAATTGGTAGGGAACGACCCCTTTGCTGTCATCTTGGCAGACGACTTACTGGACCACCAGCCTGGCGTGTTAAAACAAATGGTCGATGTGTTCAAGCATTACCGTAGTTCTATCGTGGCCGTTGAAAAAATACTGCCCAAGCAAAGTAAATCCTATGGTGTTATCAAAGGGACTTCAGCAGGCGACAGGCTCACCAAAATGTCGCAAATTGTTGAGAAACCTGAACCCAAAGATGCACCCTCTGACCAAGGCGTAGTCGGTCGCTACATCTTCACGCCCTCCATCTTCAAACACATAGACGGGTTAAAGCCTGGAGCTGGTGGCGAATACCAACTGACAGACGCCATTCAAAGCATGCTTGCAGAAGAAGCTGTGTATGCCTACGCCTATGAAGGCGTGCGCTACGACTGCGGCAGCAAAATTGGTTTTTTAAAAGCCACGGTTGAATTCGCACTGCGCCATCCTGAAACAGGTGCTGAGTTTGCCAACTATCTTTCCAATTTGAAGCGCTAGTGGCGACACCGAGGTTACACACCTAGACTTTTCCATCATTGACGCATGCAACGATTAATGCTCGAATCGATGCATGACTTCATCACACAAAAAATCACCTGACTCCCTTCGTAGCGCCCGCTGGTTCAAGCCCGACGATCTACGCTCATTTGGTCACCGCTCGCGTGCCATGCAATTGGGCTTAGGCCCTGAAGACTGGGTAGGCAAACCCGTCATTGCCATCGTCAACACGTGGTCAGACATCAACCCTTGCCACACACATTTCAAGCAACGCGTAGAAGACGTGAAGCGTGGCATTTTGCAAGCTGGTGGCATGCCTTTGGAGTTACCTGCGCTCTCCTTAGCCGAAGCATTTGTGCGCCCTTCGCCAATGCTCTATCGCAACTTACTAGCGATGGAAACGGAAGAGTTGATTCGTAGCCACCCTATCGACGGTGCAGTGCTCATGGGTGGTTGTGACAAAACCACTCCAGGCTTAGTGATGGGCGCCTTGTCAGCGGGTGTACCTTTTGTGTACTTACCCGCTGGCCCTATGTTGCGTGGTAACTGGAATGGCAAGGTCTTGGGCTCAGGCTCAGACGCATGGAAATATTGGGATGAACGCCGTGCCGGAAAAATCACCGAGGTGCAATGGCTAGAGGTAGAAGCAGGCATCGCCCGCACCCACGGCACCTGCATGACCATGGGTACTGCGGCCACCATGATGGGGATTGCCGAGGCTTTAGGCCTCACCTTGCCAGGCGCATCGAGCATTCCTGCAGCAGATGCCAACCACACACGTATGTCTGCGGCATGTGGAAGACGCATTGTTGAGATGGTGTGGGAAGACCTCACACCTTCGCGTGTTTTGACTCGTAAGAGTTTTGAGAATGCAATTGCAGTGGCGATGGCTATGGGTTGCAGCACCAACGCCATCATCCATTTGGTGGCGATGTCGCGTCGTGCAGGACCAGCATGCGCTATTTCATTAGATGACTTTGATGCAGCTAGCCGCAAAGTTCCGGTGATCGCGAATATCCGTCCGAGCGGCTCCACTTATTTGATGGAAGATTTTTATTACGCAGGTGGCATGCCCGCTTTGATGCACAACATGTCTAAACATTTGCATGTGGAGCAAATGACCATCAACGGCAAAACGATTGGCGAGAACATTGCAGACGCAAAAGTACACAACGACGATGTGATTCGCTCACTTGACAATCCGCTCTATGCAGAAGGCGCATTGGCTGTTCTGCGTGGCAACTTAGCACCAGATGGTGCCGTGATCAAACCCAGTGCTTGTGAGCCAAGGTTCTTAAAACACACGGGTCGCGCGATAGTGTTTGACAGTTATCCAGAGATGAAACTTGCTGTGGATGACGAAAACTTAGACGTCACCGCAGACGATATCTTGGTCCTACGCAATGCAGGCCCTAAGGGTGGCCCGGGCATGCCTGAATGGGGCATGTTGCCCATACCTACCAAACTGGTGAAACAAGGTGTACGCGACATGATCCGCTTGTCTGATTCGCGCATGAGCGGCACGAGCTATGGCGCATGCATATTGCATGCAGCACCAGAGTCTTATGTTGGTGGGCCTTTGGCTTTGGTCAAAACAGGCGACATGATCAGCGTCGATGTCCCTAATCGATCACTGCATTTAGAGATCAGCGACGAAGAGTTCGCTAAGCGCAAAGCAGCTTGGCAACCCGCACCACCCCGCTATGAACGCGGCTACGGATGGATGTTTAGCAAACACATCTTGCAAGCCAATGAGGGTTGCGACTTCGATTTCTTGGAGACTGCGTTTGGCGCGCCTGTGAAAGAGCCTGCGATTTACTAAATTCCATCCGCCCATAAAAAAAGCACTGAGGGCCTAAACCACTCAGTGCCTCTTGGCTCAAAAGGAAATTAAGCTTTTTTGTTGTAAGCAGAGCACCAGCCTTTGCTAGACACTTTTTTGCCAGCAAACAAGGGGCAGCCGCCAGAAGCATCAGACGCTTTGCCTTGGAACAGGGCGCAATTGCCGCAGTTTTGACCTGCTGCAAATTTGGCTTGCTTGGCTTTGTCAACAGTAGATGCGTCAGCCTTGTAAGCCAAAGCAGTGGCTTGTGGATCGTTCTCAGCAACCATCGCTTGCGCGCTAGCTTGTCCTGCAACTGCAACAGCGCTCAGGCCTGTGACAGATTGCAAAATGAATGTTCTGCGGTTGGGTTTGTTGTTTGTCAATGCGTTCAAAATTTGCTCCAAAGGTGAATGAAAAACACTCTATTATGGATTCACCACACAAACAACATGGGATAGGGCTTCAATAATTCCCCCACCTTCCTCAAAGTAATTATTTTTATTTATCAGCTATTTGCCCATTCCAAAAATTAATTAGTATTTTGGAATTACTTTTGGGGCTGTTTTTTATTCAAGTTTAAGAGTCTGATACCGACATACATATTGGATTCAGAGGAATGGAATGATACCCATGCAGGGGAACAAGAGTAAATCTTTGTGGCAAGCAATGCCCGCAAGTTTTGCGCATCAAGGCGCAAGGACTCTGCTCGCCTTGGCTATCTCTGCAAGTTTGTCGCTACCGAGCTTGGCCCAAGGGCCGGTCACAGACATGGACAACTGGATCCGGTTTCCGCCTCGACCGCGCACGCCTGCTCCTGCTCCTTCTGAATCCGCAACATCAACGACAGCCGCACCAACTTCAGTCCAAACTCCTACTGCAAGTCCCAGCCCTACT
>CANBZB010000010.1 GCA_947373745.1 Burkholderiales bacterium
GCCTTGGCCGGTGTGATTGAGCCGCGTGTGGAAGAAATTTTCTCGTTGGTGCAACAAGTCATCCGTGATTCAGGATATGAAGAGGTGCTCTCTTCAGGCATTGTTCTCACGGGTGGTAGCGCAGTGATGCCTGGCATGGTGGAGTTGGGAGAAGACATTTTCTTGAAGCCGGTTCGTCGCGGTGTCCCCAACTACAACAGTGCATTGGCAGACATGGTGTCGCAACCGCGTGCTGCTACAGCCATGGGCTTGTTAGAAGAAGCGCGCGTGGCACGTATGCGCGGCTTCAAGGTATCGCAAAAAAGTAGCACGGTCAAAACTGCAGTCGACCGTGTGAAAGATTGGTTTGTGGGGAACTTTTAAAGATGACACCACAACGTTTGCTGTATTTGGCCCGAGGTAGTCCTCCGGATCCTTCGCGCAGAAGTCGGCGGTGGCGACCCTGTGCGGCAAATGCACCCCCTTCATAAGGAGATGCATGGAAAAGAAAAATGAAATGAATGTAAGGCAACTGCAAATTTTTAGACAGATCGGAGAAACAACATGAGTATCGAAATGATTGAAGTAGAAACTTTCAACTCTGGCACGCAAATCAAAGTGATTGGTGTGGGCGGAGGCGGCGGTAACGCGGTGGAGCACATGATTCGCTCTGGCGTGCAAGGCGTGGAGTTTGTGTGTGCCAATACCGATGCACAGTCTTTGCGCATCAGCAATGCACACAAAGTGATTCAGCTCGGATCAAACGGTTTGGGCGCTGGCAGTATTCCAGAGCGAGGCCGCGAGGCTGCCGAGGCCGCAGAAGAGCAAATACGTGAAGCCCTAGAGGGCACCAATATGTTGTTTGTCACTGCCGGTATGGGTGGTGGAACAGGTACGGGTGCTGCACCAGTGGTGGCGCGTGTTGCACGTGAAATGGGAATTTTGACGGTAGGCGTAGTCACCAAACCTTTCGAATTTGAAGGCACACGGCGCATGAACAATGCGGAGTCAGGCTTGGCTGAGCTAGAAGCCAACGTCGATTCATTGATCGTTGTTTTGAATGAAAAATTGCTAGATGTGTTGGGCGAAGACGCTAGCCAAGACGATGCATTTGCCTTTGCCAATGATGTGTTGAAAAACTCTGTCGGCGGCATTGCGGAGATCATCAATGTCGAAGCCTTGGTCAACGTCGACTTTGCCGACGTGCGCACCGTGATGAGCGAAACCGGCAAAGCCATGATGGGCACTGCGGCAGCCAATGGCCCAGACCGTGCGCGCATCGCAGCTGAACAAGCGGTGGCTTGCCCCTTACTTGAAGGTGTGGATATGTCAGGGGCCAAAGGTGTCTTGGTGTTGATCACTGCGGCCAAAGGTGGCTTGAAGTTGTCTGAGTCGCGCGAAGCGATGAACACGATTCGTAAATTTGCATCTCCTGATGCACACGTGATTTACGGCACCGCATATGACGAGTCATTAGGTGACCAAATCCGTGTGACCGTGGTCGCAACCGGTTTGGCTGGCGGACGCCGTGCTGCACCACAGTTGCAAGTGTTGCGCACTGGAACAGACAACGGCAGCTTCACCACACACAATGCACCCAACGCTTCACCAGCTGGCATCATGGCTGCTGCTACAGCGGGCTTGAGCAACTTGGCTTCCGGCTTAGGTGTTGGTAATGCAGCCACACAACCAGACTACAACAGCATGGCTGTGCCAAGTGTGTGGCGTACCAACCGCACACAAGCCGCTGCAAAAGTAGATGCTTTGTCTTCAGGCGGTATGGACGACTACGAAATCCCAGCGTTCTTGCGTAAGCAAGCTGACTGAGATTCGGAGAAAATAGCCACGTGCTGAAACAAAGAACCATCCAATCACTCACCAAAGCTGTTGGTGTGGGTCTCCATAGTGGTCAACGCGTGGAGCTCACCTTGCGGCCTGCACAACCTGAAACAGGGATTGTGTTCAGGCGAGTGGATTTGCCTGTGCCGGTAGACATTCCTATCACCGCGACTGCGGTGACGGATACACGCTTGGCGTCCACCATTTCGAATGGTGGTGCCAAGGTCTACACAGTCGAGCATTTGATGTCGGCATGTGCGGGTTTAGGTATTGACAATATGTATGTTGATATCACCGCACAAGAGGTGCCGATTTTGGATGGGTCAGCTTCGTCCTTTGTGTTTCTTTTACAAAGCGCCGGCATTGTCGAGCAAAACGCACCTAAGCGCTTTATTCGAATTCTCAAAAGTGTGCATGTACAAGAAGGGGAAGGCGAGTCAGCCAAGTGGGCGCGCTTAGATCCGCACCATGGCTACAAACTTACTTTTGAGATTGACTTTCACCATCCCGCTGTAGATCAAACAGGGCAGCGTGTTGTCTTTGACATGGACAAAGATGTCTACACCCGCGATATTGCGCGGGCTCGAACCTTTGGCTTTACCAAAGATGTCGAGACCATGCGTGCGAATGGTTTGGGTATGGGCGGCGGTCTAGACAACGCCATCGTCATGGATGACTACAAAGTATTGAATAGCGATGGCTTGCGCTACGACGATGAATTTGTGAAGCACAAAATTCTCGATGCCATGGGCGATTTGTTTTTATTAGGCAAACCCTTGTTAGCGTCTTACTGCGCATTTCGCTCAGGACACGCGATGAACAACAAACTCTTGCGTGAGTTGCTGAGCCAGCCTGATAGCTATGAAACAGTAACGTTCCAAGACATCCAACAAGCCCCTCCAGGATTGGCGCATCTAGCCCCTGCTTGGTAATTACTTGCTACGACCAGCGCGGTACATTCCGCTGGTCGTTCTCGCCAAAGACGTCTCTTGCGCTAACTGATGCATCACATGACCCGCATGCGCATGGGTGATCGCTAAGCCCAAAGCATCTGCTGCATCGGGTCCTGGCAAGGTGGGCAGATTGAGCAAGCGCTTGACCATTTCTTGCACCTGCGCTTTTTGGGCTTTGCCGTGTCCCGCTACGGCTTTTTTCATTTGCAATGCAGTGTATTCAGCAACAGGTAAATCGCACGTCACAAGTGCAGTCAAACATGCGCCACGTGCTTGACCCAATAACAAAGTGGCTTGTGGGTTGACATTGACAAACACAATTTCAACCGCGCTGCATGCGGGTTCGTAACGGGCAATCACCTCATGGATACCGTCGTATAAAACTTTCAGACGTTGTGGCAATAACCCTTGTTCGACTTTGTCGGTACGAATTGTTCCACTGGCGACATAGCGTAATTTTTGACCTTCTAAGTCGACCACTCCAAAACCCGTGGTGCGGAGGCCAGGGTCAATTCCTAAGATACGCATCTCTTGGGCTCTAGGGAAGTTGTGCACGCGGCATGCGTGTCAAGATGATCTCTGTACGACCAGATAGGTATTCAGAGAGCGGGAATTTTTGGTAATGCTTGGGACGCGGCAACATCACTGCCAATCGACCAGATTCCCAAGCGTTAAGTTGGTAAGCAGATTTAGAAAAATAATGCTGCGCTGCGGCTTCAGCACCAAAAATGCCTTCTCCCCATTCCACATGGTTGAGATAGAGCTCCAAAATACGCTGTTTATCCAAAAGCGCTTCAAGCATCAGTGTCAGCACAAACTCTTGGCCTTTGCGCACAAAAGTTCGCTCGCCTGCCAAAAATAAATTCTTGGCCAACTGCTGGGTAATGGTGGAGCCGCCTACGACTTTGATGGCAGGACTTTTTTGTGCGGCACGGCTGGCTTGTAATTCTGCTTTGGCGTTTTTGGTCCAAGCTTTTTCAATGGCTTCCCATTGCACGCCATCATGCTGGGCAAATATGTCGTCCTCCGATGCGATGACCGCACGTTTGAGTTGGTCGGAAATTTTGTTGTACGGTACCCAAGTTTGTCGCCAAGGCAAGCGTTGCTTGGCCTGCAAAATTTGCCAAGCTTGGGAGCGCTCGAACGCAGTTGACTCGGGTGCTACACGCGCCATCACCGCAATTTTTGCCAAGAAAAAAAGTTGCAAACCTATGAAGGCACACACGACTAAGAGCGCCCATCGTGTAAGGGGATGACGGGCAGAACGCAATACGTTTTGAAAGGCCATGCGCTAGGTTCTTAATTAGACGCTTCGCCAAGCGTGCGCAAGGCGTTGTCGCGACTGAAAATAAAACGCGAGATGATGGCGAGTTGATCTGCCTGCTTGCGCATCTCCTTGGTGAATTCACCAAATGGGCCGGCACTCACAGCAATCGCTTGGGCGCGTCTATCGAGTTCACTGTTACCAGACGCTTGCACCACTTCGGTATTGAGCACGCGACCATCTGCATTGATGGTGATGATCATGGTGAGCTCACCATAAATTTTCTGGCCCATGCGTTCAGGAAAATTACGCGTGCCGCGCTCTTCAATCTTACGGCGCATGCCATCGTAATACTGGGCGTACGCGACTTCACGCGTAGCGGGACTGATGTAGTGTTTGCGGGGGCGCAAATTGTCTTGCGCAATGCGCAACTCTATTTCAGCCAAAAGCTTGAGTAATTGGCGACGCTTTTGCTCGATGGCTTCGTTAGCCACGCGGCCTTTTTCTGGCTGAGGTGGCGGAATGGCCGCAATCATGTTTTTCACTTGCGCGAGCAGCAAAGACTGTTCTTTGCGCATGGCAGCAACTTGTTGCTGCAGCATTTGCGTGGTTTCACCCTGTGTTGTTTCGTTGGCGCTCAGCAGAGGTGACGCGGCACGCCCTGATTTGAGTTCACCCCCTCCAGCCAACTGCGTTTGGGCCAAGGCTTGTGCTTTGTCAGGCGGTGTGTCTTGTATGCGGGTGTTGACCAAAATAACTTCAAGCGGTGCATCTTTGAATACGCGGTCAATGCGCTCTGCCACTTGTAAACGCACAAAAGCCAAGGCAATGTGAATCGCAAGTGACACGCACAAAGCAATTTGCAAAATACGACGGTGTCGCACAAGCCCTTGGACAAACATCCCTGTCACGGTTGGGAAACCTCAGCGGCAGGAACTTCGTCGACATCCACGGCAATGGCCAACGGACCAGCAGGTGTTTCGTCATCCTCGTCTGGTTGCGCTTGCGCGATGATCTCGCCTGAGAGCGTTGCAGCGTCTTGTAGGACTTCTATCAATTGACCATGCAGATCGAGCGAAATATTGTCTATTCCACTGATGCGTAACAACACGCGCGTTCCGCGGGGCAAATTGCCACCACCCACCACCGGCAAGACTAAGGGAAAGTTATCGGCGCGCGCAATAGGGGGTTCGCCTTCAAATGCTTTGAAGATAGTGGCTTCGACTTC
The DNA here is from genome assembly GCA_947373745.1 of Burkholderiales bacterium. Lineage (GTDB taxonomy): Bacteria > Pseudomonadota > Gammaproteobacteria > Burkholderiales > Burkholderiaceae_C > Limnohabitans. The sequence goes on from CANBZB010000010.1 coordinate 5,264, forward strand.
CTCTATCGCGTTTTGTTGCAGGTATTGCAGCGTCCAAAAACGCTCCATGCTCGATTGGTAGCCGTTGTAACTGCTGTAGGCTGCCTCAAAGGCCGAGATGATGGAAAACAAATCCACATCTTTGGGCTTGAAGGGCGCGGCTAAGGCGGCTGTGTTGCCGTGCTGTGCGCAAGCAATGATTTGCCATTGGTTGACTAAATCGGTGTAGCGGCGAAGCGGTGAAGTGCTCCATGCATAGCAAGGCACACCAATGCCGGCATGGGGCAGGGCCTTGGTTCCCATGCGCACTTTGACGCCCGGCAACAAACTCGCTTGGCTACGGTAAATACCGGGAACGCCTAAGTCGGCCAACCATTGTCCCCATGTGCTGTTGGCCAAGATCATGGCCTCAGCCACCATGAGATCAAGTGGTGCGCCTCGATGGCGTTGGGAAATCTCAACCTTTTCGTCACCCATGGGCGCCAGTCCTTCTAAGGTGTTGACGCGGAAGTTGTAGTCAGGGCGATTGAAGTTTTCGGGTTTGCCGCGCACGACTTCACGTTGGGCTTTGCGGTGTTGGGCCAAACGGTACAAAAATTCCAATTGCGCATGGGGCATCTGTGGAATGTCTTTGCCAGCAGGAAGCGCGGTTGCGGGGTTGGCCAACCATGCCTCGGTCACCACATCGTCGAGCATGTCGTGGCGCAGGTTCGCGGCGATGTATACCTTTTCTAAACAGGTTTCGCTGCCCAGTATGTCTAAAGTGGCTTCATTCACGCGCAGATACAAAGACACTGCAGGGCAATCACGCCCCTCTTGCAAGGTGTAACTTTGCACCACATGGTCGGGCAACATGGTGATTTTGTTGCCCGGCATGTAAACAGTCGATAAACGTTGACGGGCTATTTGGTCGATCCCGTGGCCAGGCGTCAGTGCCAAAGCGGGGGCCGCTATATGAATACCAACAATGACCTCTCCCGTTCCTAAGCCTTGCACGGAAAGCGCGTCGTCAATTTCAGTGGTTTGCGAGTCATCAATCGAGTAGGCCTGCGCAGTCGATTTGGGTAAAACGTCTTTGATAACGGGCGCTTCCAAGCTAGGAAAGCCAATGCCTTTAGGAAAGTTATCGAATAAAAACCGTTGCCAGTGAAATTCGTAGGCCGAGGTGATCGCTCCCGCTTTTTGTAGCAAGGCCAAGGGTGCCAAATGGGTGGCGCGCGATGCCTCGACCACTGCCTTGTACTCGGGCGCGTTTTTGTCGGGCTTGAATAAAATTTTGTAGAGTTGCGCGGCGATAGGATCAGGGCAAGTGCCTTCGCCCAAAGCCAGCGCCCATGCTTCTATTTGTTGTTGTATGTGTTTTTTCTTTTCGATGGCAGCCAATGCCTGTTGCAACACATCTGCGGAGGCTTTCTTGAATTTACCCTTGCCGGATCGGCGGAAGTAATGCGGTGCTTGGAACAAAGAAATAAGCGCGGCAGTTTGTTGCGCGAGCGTGGCGTTGTCGCTGAAATACTCTTGGGCTAACTCTTGGAAGCTGAACTCGTCGGTGGGGGCGAATTCCCATGCCAAATCGAGTTCCATGGTGGCGCTCAAGGCGGTGGCCTCCGCCATCAAAACACCGGGCGTCGGCTTCTCAAATTTGAGCAAAATGTTGGCGGCTTTGGCCTTAAGGCGTTTGCCTGACTCCAACTCAATTTGGGCGGAACTTTCGGCTTCCGACAAGATGCGTCCTGTCTGGAATTTGCCAGCGTCTTCAAACAATGCGTACATGCTGGCAATTGTCACACGGCAGGTCTGGTTTCCCAGAGATAATTGCCGGATGTCAACGGTGATCCATAACCCCAGTTTGTATCAACGGATTCGTCCGTTATTGAAAGGTTTTGACGGACCTTTGGCTTTCGGCATTTTTTTGCTGGTGTGCGCAGGTATGTTGACCATGTACTCATCTGGCTTTGCCAACGGCGCGCGGTTTCTTGACCATGGTCGCAATATCTTATTGGCGGGTTTCATCATGTTTGTGGTGGCCCAAATCCCGCCGCAACGCTTGATGGCATTTGCCGTGCCCTTGTATACCGTAGGCGTTGCCTTGTTGATCGCAGTGGCTTTGTTTGGTTTGACCAAAAAAGGTGCCAGACGCTGGCTCAATATTGGTTTTGTCATTCAACCCAGCGAGATCATGAAAATCGCCATGCCCTTGATGCTGGCGTGGTGGTTCCAAAAACGCGAAGGTCAGTTGCGTCCACTTGATTTTCTGGTGGCCGGCTTGCTGCTTTTTGTACCTGTGGCCTTGATCATCAAGCAACCAGACCTCGGAACTGCCATTTTGGTTTTATCAGCCGGCGTTGCGGTGATTTTTTTCGCGGGTTTGAGCTGGTGGTTAATTGTTCCCCCCATTGTTTTGGGACTGGTGGGCGTGGGTTTGGTGGTATTTTTCGAGCCCACTTTGTGTGCGGATGGTTTTAGGTGGCCGCTTTTGCATGACTACCAACAACAGCGCATCTGTACCTTACTAGACCCGACGCGAGACCCTTTGGGCAAAGGTTTTCACATCATCCAAGGCATGATCGCCATCGGCTCAGGTGGGTTTTGGGGCAAGGGTTTTATGCAAGGCACCCAAACGCATTTGGATTTCATCCCAGAGCGGACCACTGACTTTGTCTTCGCCGCTTTCAGCGAAGAGTTTGGTTTGGTCGGCAATCTGTTTTTGATTGGAAGTTTTGCCTTTTTGATTTTGCGTGGCCTGGCGATCTCCGTTGAAGGCCCCACCTTGTTTGCCCGATTGTTAGCAGGTAGCGTCACGCTGAGCTTTTTTATCTATGCATTTGTCAATATGGGCATGGTGAGCGGCATGTTGCCCGTGGTGGGCGTGCCTTTGCCATTTATTAGCTATGGCGGCACGGCCATGGTGACGCTGGGTTTGGGGCTGGGCATTTTGATGTCGGTCGCTAAAGCCAAGCAACTTGTGCAGTCGTGAATTCCTTACAACCCGCTCCCGTTGTAGGTTTAGTCGGCGTTGGCAATATGGGCGCTGCCATGGCGCGCCGGTTACTGAGTCAAGGTTTTGTTGTGCATGTGCATGACATTGACCCCGATAAAACCCTTGCCTTAAAAGCATTGGGCGCAGTGGTGCATGCAAGCGCTGCATCTTTAAGCGAACAAGTCCGCACAGTCATCATCTGCGTAGTCGATCACACACAAGTTGATCAGTTGCTGGATCCCGTAGGCAATCCTTTGTGGTGGTCGACGCTGCAATCAGGTGACACGGTTTTCCTGTGCCCCACCTTGGCACCAGACTATGTGGAAGCGGTTGCTTCGCGCCTTCAAACCCATGGCGTGTTCACCATCGACGCCCCCATGTCTGGCGGACCTGTTCGGGCCGAAGCGGGCACTATGAGTTTGATGGTCGCTTGCGAAGACGCTGTTTTTGTGCAGCAGGAAAAACTCCTCAACACTTTGTCTGGCCATGTGTTTCGTATCGGCACACGCGTGGGCGACGGAGCGCGTACCAAGCTAGTCAACAATCTTTTGGCGGGTATCAATTTAGTAGGTGCCGCAGAAGTGATGGCCTTGTCAGAGCATCTGGGTCTGTCTTTGGACACCACCTTGTCAGTTATCGAGCAGTCAAGCGGACAAAGTTGGATTGGCAGTGAACGCATGCGCCGCGCTTTGGTCAATGACTTGGCGCCGCGCGCGCACATGACACTCTTGACCAAAGACACTGGCTTGGCGGTCGATGCGGCCAAATCCGCAGGCTTTCATGGCGTGCTCGGACCCTTGGCTGCTCAGGCTTTTGCCAAAGCGTGCCAAGCGGGTTTGGCCGATGCAGATGACGCAGCCATGTTGCAGTGGGTCCGTCAGCAACAAAAATAAGCGAACCCTACAATCGCCGGATGATTTCACGCGAACCCACCCTCGAACGTTTAGACGTTGCCCGCCGCCTTTTGCTAGAGCCTTTTGGCTTGGATGAGTCCGACTTGATCCACACGCTCTCCGCTATCAAAGCGCACAAAGTCGATGAAGCAGACTTGTATTTCCAATACACCCGGGCTGAGGGCTGGAGTTTGGAAGAGGGCATTGTCAAAACGGGTTCCTTCAGCATCGACCAAGGCGTAGGCGTGCGCGCAGTCAGTGGCGAGAAAACCGCGTTTGCGTATTCAGACGATATCTCGCTCGCTTCTTTGACAGACGCTGCCCACACGGTGCGTACTATCGCGGCGGCTAGCAAAGGGGCAAGGGTGAAAGTCCCTGCGCGCAAAGTCGCGGGTAGCCGCTCGCTCTACCAAGATTTAGACCCCATCGCTTCGCTCGACAGCACCCAAAAAGTAGCTTTGTTGGGCAGAGTAGAAACCATGGCGCGCGCCAAAGATCCGCGTGTGTCGCAAGTGATGGCCGGCTTGGCCAGTGAATACGACGTGGTCTTGATCGCGCGTGCTGACGGCACTTTGGCCGCTGACGTCCGACCTTTGGTGCGCTTAAGCGTGACGGTGATCGCCGAACAAAACGGCCGTCGCGAAATGGGCTCGGCCGGTGGTGGCGGTCGCTTCGGCCTAGACCATTTTGACGACGCATTAGCGCAAAGCTATGTGGATGAAGCCGTCAAAGCTGCGCTCACTAATTTAGAAGCACGCCCAGCACCTGCTGGTGAAATGAGTGTGGTGTTAGGCCCCGGATGGCCTGGCATTTTGTTGCACGAAGCCATTGGGCACGGATTAGAAGGGGACTTCAACCGCAAAGGTTCCAGCGCCTTTAGTGGTCGCATTGGTAAACGCGTCGCCGCCAAGGGTGTGACGGTTTTGGATGACGGCACTTTGCCCGATCGCCGAGGCTCGCTCAATGTCGATGACGAAGGTAATACCAGCCAACGCAATGTCTTGATCGAAGACGGCATTTTGAAAGGCTACATACAAGACGCGATGAACGCACGCCTGATGGGAGTCAAACCCACTGGTAACGGGCGACGCGAAAGCTACGCCCATGTGCCTATGCCGCGCATGACCAATACCTATATGTTGGGTGGCGATAAGTCGCCAGAAGAAATCGTTGCCAGCCTCAAAAAAGGCTTGTACGCCACCAACTTTGGCGGCGGACAGGTCGACATCACATCCGGCAAATTTGTATTTTCTACTTCGCAAGCGTATTGGGTCGAAAACGGCAAAATCCAATACCCGGTGAAAGGCGCCACCTTGGTCGGCAACGGCCCAGACGCTTTGACCCGCGTGAGTTTGATCGGCAACGACATGGCGCTTGATTCAGGCGTTGGCACTTGCGGCAAAGAGGGCCAGAGCGTGCCCGTGGGTGTTGGTCAGCCCACTTTGCGCATCGATGGATTGACGGTTGGCGGCACCGCATAAATATTGGCAAGCTTGACTGTGATACATTTCAGCCCATGTTTTCAGCCAAGTTTTATTTTGCTTACTTTTTTATCTCACGCCCCCACGGCGGTCGAGAGGTCTGAACGTAAGCAAACGCTCTGAACTCCCTAACCAACCGCCGAAACCCTCGGCGGTTTTTTTTTGCAGGCCACACACCATGAAACACACCAACGAATCTCTTTATTCCGCATCTGTTGAGAAAACCAGTCAGACCGACGATCAACGGATTAAGGACATTACCGTGCTACCTCCCCCAGAACATTTGATTCGCTTCTTCCCTATTCAGGGCTCGCCCGTGGAAAAGCTGATCACCCAGACCCGTAAAAACATCCACAACATCATGCATGGCAAGGACGATCGTTTACTCGTCGTCATTGGCCCTTGCTCCATCCACGACCCTGCAGCAGCGTTGGAATATGCCCGTCGCTTAAAGCCGTTGCGCGATCAATACGCCGACACCTTGGAAATCGTGATGCGTGTGTATTTCGAGAAACCACGCACTACCGTGGGTTGGAAAGGTTTGATCAACGACCCTTACCTCGACGAGAGCTACCGCATCGACGAAGGCTTGCGCATCGCGCGCCAATTGCTGATTGAGATCAACCGCCTTGGCCTGCCTGCTGGTAGTGAGTTTTTAGATGCCATCAGCCCGCAATACATCGGCGACTTGATCGCTTGGGGCGCGATTGGTGCCCGTACTACGGAGAGCCAGGTCCACCGCGAATTGGCCTCGGGCTTGTCTGCACCGATTGGTTTTAAAAACGGCACCGACGGCAATATCAAAATCGCGACCGATGCGATTCAAGCGGCGGCCGGTGGCCACCACTTTTTATCGGTCCATAAAAACGGCCAAGTCGCGATTGTGCAAACCAAAGGTAATAAAGACTGCCACATCATTTTGCGCGGTGGCAAGGCGCCCAACTATGACGCAGCCAGCGTAGACGCAGCTTGCCAAGAGTTGGAGAAAGCCAAATTACCTGCGCGATTGATGGTGGACTGCAGCCACGCCAATAGCAGCAAGCAGCACGAGCGTCAGATCGACGTGACGCAGGATATTGCCAAGCAAATCCGCTCGGGTTCACACCATGTGTTTGGCGTGATGATCGAGAGCCATCTGCAAGGCGGCGCCCAAAAATTCACGCCTGGCAAAGACGATATCGGTCAGCTTGAATTCGGCAAGAGCATCACCGATGCCTGTTTAGGATGGGACGATTCGGCGGCGTGTTTGAAGGTGCTGTCAGAGGCTGTTGCAGCTAGGCGCTAAAACCGCTTGATTAGCCAAGCGCTTTCAAAAGTTTGGCGTGAATGCCACCAAACCCGCCGTTGCTCATGCACAGCACATGGTCACCGGCTTGTGCGGCGGCCACAACTTGGGCGATCACTTCGTCAACTGTCTGACCCACCTGTGCGCGAGCGCCCATTTCAGTTAAAGCTTCACGCGCGTCCCAATCCAAGCCACCTGAATGGCAGATTGCCAAGTTGGCTTCTTCCAAACTCCAAGGCAATTGGGACTTCATGGTGCCGAGCTTCATGGTGTTGCTGCGCGGCTCAAACACCGCCAAGATGCGCGCATTCGCCCCGACTTTGCGCCGCAAACCGTCGAGCGTGGTGCGTATCGCCGTTGGGTGGTGCGCAAAATCGTCGTAGACCGTGATAGCCCCGCCCGCCCGCGCTACTGTTCCACGAACTTCCATGCGTCTACGGACATTTTGAAAACTTGCTAATGCCTCCGCTGCTTGAGGTATCGACACACCCACATGCTCAGCAGCGATGATGGCGGCCAAAGCGTTGAGCTGGTTGTGCACGCCGGTGATCTCCCAGCGCACGCGGGCTAGTTCTTTGCCATGGTGGATAACGGCGAAGTCGTTAGGCGGGCCTTGGATAGACCAAAACGTGTGTGCGTCGGTATTGTTGGTTGTGTTGGATGCGTTACTTTGAGCATGAATGCTTGTTGGATTAGAAGTTTGTTGTGCCAACTTGGTTGCGGTCTGAGTAGCGCCAAACTGGCTCACGCCACTCCAGTGACCCATGTTCAACACGCGTTGCAAGCTCTCTTCATCCGCATTCACCACCAAACGACCGCTCGCGGGTACGGTGCGCACAAGATGGTGGAACTGCCGCTCGATAGCGGCCAAGTTGTCAAAAATATCCGCGTGGTCGAACTCGAGGTTGTTCAAAATCGCGGTGCGCGGGCGGTAGTGGACGAACTTGCTGCGTTTGTCAAAAAATGCGGTGTCGTATTCGTCGGCTTCGATCACGAAAGGGGATCGATGCATCTGACCATTCACGCCTTTTGCGCTAGCTAGGCCTAAGCGCGCCGAAATTCCAAAATTCAAAGGCACGCCGCCCACTAAAAATCCAGGTTGCAAGCCAGCCGATTCCAAAATCCAAGTCAGCATGGCGGTGGTCGTTGTTTTGCCATGGGTGCCGGCAACGGCCATCACGTGTCTCGGGTTGCTGGGGTGGTGCAGCACGTGGTCACACAGCCATTGCGGCCCACTGGTGTAGGGCGCACCGCTTTCCAAAATGGCTTCCATCAAAGGGAATTTGGGTGAGCCATCGGCCAAACGTGCACGCGACACGACATTGCCAACAACATACATATCGGGTTGGAATTGCATTTGGTCGGCGGCAAAACCTTCTACCAAATCGATGCCTAAGTCACGCAATTGGTCACTCATAGGGGGGTAAACGCCAGCGTCACAACCGGTGACTTTGTGGCCCGCCTCGCGGGCCAATGCAGCTAAGCCGCCCATAAACGTGCCGCAAATGCCCAATATATGTATATGCATCTAGTGATTTTAGAGGGCGAGCGACAATACGCCTCTTATGTACACGACCGAAGTTGAGATCGCTGCTGCCGCTGCCCGCATGGTGGTGGAAGAGGGCTTGGAATATGGCCCCGCCAAGCGCCGCGCGATCAAACAGTTGGGCATATCAGGTCGCGCGCCCTTGCCATCCAACGATGTATTGGAAGAGGCCGTGCGAGATTACATAGAAACCTTTTGCGCCGACACCCAACCGGCAGCGCTCAAGGCCTTGCGCGCATTGGCGTGTGTGTGGATGGAGCGGATGGCCGAGTTCAACCCCCATCTTGGCGGTGCCGTTTGGCGCGGCACGGCGACGGAGTTGTCTGACATTTACCTGCAGCTTTTTTGTGATGACCCTAAGTCAGCTGAACTCATGCTGATAGACAAGCAAGTGCGCTATGACGTGAGTACAGTCCTTGGTTTTCATGGCGACGCGGTCGACGCGTTGAGTGTTTTGTGCGCATGTCCAGGATTGGAGCAGCACGGCGCGGTGCAAAAAGTCTTGGTCCATTTGATGGTGTACGACCTTGATGATGTACGTGGCGCCTTAAAGCCCGATAGCCAAGGGCTTGCGCAAAGAGGAGATTTGAAAGCGGTTAAGCGATTAATAGAGGAAGATGCATGCAGATAAATCTATCCAAACGAAATGTGGTGTTGGCTGGTGTAGCGGTCTTGGCGGCTTTGGGAGGCGCTGGCGTCGCATTGAGAAAGCAAGCGGCAGGCCTCGATATGGAAGCAGAACAAGCGCTTTGGTCGGCAGAATTTGATACCCCAGACGGCCCAATTTTGAAAATGCAAAACCTCCGAGGTAAGCCTCTGGTGATTAATTTTTGGGCAACTTGGTGCGCGCCGTGTGTGGAGGAAATGCCTTTATTGGACGTCTTCTTTCGTCAAAATTCCTCTAAAGGTTGGCAAATGGTCGGTTTAGCGATTGACCAGCCTAGCCGTATCCGGCAGTACCTGGGTCTAAATGCCATAAGTTATCCCATTGGATTGGCGGGTTTGACAGGCACCAACCTCGGCCGCCTTTTGGGCAATGCCCAGGGCGGTTTGCCATTTACCGTGGTTTTAGACGCCGAAGGGGGGGTGATTCAGCGTAAGTTGGGTAAATTAAGTGCCCAAGAGATCCAATCTTGGGCCTAGGAAGCTGAAATTGGTGTAAATTAGCCCCTCTTTGATAACAAATAAGGTATTTTATGGATTTGAGAAAACTCAAGACGCTGATCGACCTGGTCTCCGACTCCAATGTCTCTGAACTTGAAATCACTGAGGCAGAAGGCAAGGTTCGCATCGTCAAGAGTGCTCCATCCCAGGCCACGCACATCGCCCAGCCCGCCGTTATGGTCGCACCTGTTGCGGCGGCTGTGGCTTCCGCGCCGGCGGCGTCAATTGCTCCAACAGTGGCAGAAGCAGCTGAGCCCGATGGTCATGTGGTCAAGTCGCCTATGGTGGGTACTTTCTACCGCTCATCAAGTCCTGATGCCGCAGCGTATGTGGAAGTAGGCGCCCAAGTCAAAGAAGGTCAAACCATTTGCATCATTGAAGCGATGAAGATCTTGAACGAAATTGAGGCTGACAAGTCAGGCACCATCACCCAAATCGTGGCCCAAAACGGCCAGGCGGTGGAATACGGCGCGCCCTTGTTTGTCATCGCTTAAGCCTCGGTAGTTCGCATGTTCAAAAAAATCCTAATTGCCAACCGAGGCGAGATCGCCCTGCGCGTACAACGCGCTTGCCGTGAACTCGGCGTTCAAGCGGTAATGGTTTATTCCGAAGCCGATAGAGAAGCCAAGTACATCAAACTCGCCGATGAAGCGGTTTGTATCGGACCTGCGTCCTCTGCCCAAAGCTATCTCAATATGCCCGCCATCATTGCGGCGGCAGAAGTCACCGATGCCGAAGCGATTCACCCGGGCTATGGCTTTTTAAGCGAAAACGCTGATTTTGCGGAGCGGGTAGAAAAGAGCGGCTTCCAATTTATTGGCCCCACTGCCGAGTCGATCCGCATCATGGGCGACAAGGTGTCGGCCAAGCAAGCCATGATCAAAGCGGGCGTACCTTGTGTACCCGGCTCTGAAGGTGAATTGCCAGATGACCCTGCACAAATTCGTCGCATTGCCAAGATGGTGGGTTATCCCGTCATCATCAAAGCCGCAGGCGGCGGCGGCGGTCGCGGCATGCGTGTGGTGCACTCAGAAGCCGCGCTCATCAACGCAGTCTCTATGACCAAAGCCGAAGCAGGTTCAGCATTTGGCAATCCAGCGGTCTATATGGAGAAATACCTCCAGAACCCAAGACACATCGAAATCCAAATCTTGGCCGACAAATTTAAAAACGCGGTGTATCTGGGCGAGCGCGATTGCTCGATGCAACGCCGTCACCAAAAAGTGATCGAAGAAGCGCCTGCACCTGGCATCCCGCGCAAACTCATCGACAAAATCGGTGAACGCTGTGTCGCTGCTTGCAAAAAAATTGGTTATCGCGGTGCAGGCACTTTTGAGTTTCTCTATGAGAACGGTGAGTTTTATTTCATCGAGATGAATACGCGTGTGCAAGTGGAGCATCCTGTGACGGAATACATCACCGGTGTCGATATTGTGAAAACACAAATCATGGTGGCAGCCGATATGAAGTTGCCATTCACGCAACGCGATATCGCTGTCAAAGGCCACTCCATCGAATGCCGTATCAATGCGGAAGATCCGTTCAAGTTCACACCGTCTCCAGGGCGCATCACCATGTGGCACGCACCAGGTGGCCCTGGTGTGCGGGTGGATTCACATGCCTATACCAACTACTTTGTGCCGCCGTATTACGACTCGATGATCGGCAAAATCATTGTGTATGGCGACAACCGTGACCAAGCTTTGGCGCGTATGCGCACGGCCTTGGCAGAAACTTTGGTCGAAGGCATTAACACCAATATTCCTTTGCATCGCGAGTTGATGAATGATGCCAAGTTTGAAGCCGGTGGCACCAACATCCATTATTTGGAAGAGTGGCTTGCTGCTCATAAAAGATGATGTTTGAACTGGGCTTGGTTTGCCCAGAGGCTGGCGTGCAAGACATCAGTGAGGCTTTGGAAGCATTGGATGCCTTGAGCGTGTCGGTCGAAGACGCCGATGCGCTGTCAGAGGCAGAACAAGCACTTTTTGGCGAACCTGGCATGCCGCCGCCTAAAGAAGCTTGGCAACGCTCGAAGATTGTTGCTTTGTTTGCAAAAGAAGCGATGGCCCTAGATGCTGAGCGTTTGCTGTCTGTGCAAGATTTCTTCGCCAACTGCCAAAGCCTTGGCGTGCACCCTGTGGAAGACCAAGACTGGGTCACACTCACACAGTCGCAATTTCAACCTGTTGAGATTACCCCCGACTTTTGGATAGTTCCTACTTGGCACGAACCACCAGCGCAAGCCAAGCGCTTCATTCGTTTAGATCCAGGCTTAGCGTTTGGCACTGGCACCCATCCAACGACACGCATGTGTTTGCGGTGGATTGCGTCGCAAACCACACCACCTGTTCGCATTCTTGATTACGGATGTGGCTCAGGCATTTTGGCGATTGCAACAGCGCTGCATGGCGCACAAAGTGTTGACGCCGTGGACATTGACGAAGCCGCGATTGCATCCACGCTTTTGAACGCCAAAGCAAACGGCGTGACATTACAAGCAGGATTGTCTGAGCTCGCGATAGGTGTCTACGACACAGTGCTTGCCAATATCTTGGCAACACCCTTGAAAGTGCTGGCGCCTTTGTTATGCAGCCACGTCAAACCTGCAGGTCACTTGGTATTGGCTGGTATATTGGAGCGTCAGGCGCAAGAATTACAACTTGCGTATGCGCCTTATTGCAATCTACAAGTCAGCGATCACGAAGATGGCTGGATTCTTATGACGGCAACTCTTTGATGCACATCACCCATTGCCCTAACTGCCAAACCGCTTTCAAAGTGCGCGAAGAGCATTTGCGTGCTGCCAATGGTTGGGTGCGTTGTGGCAAATGCCAAAACGTCTTTGAAGCGCATTTGTATTTTGCGCACAAGACAGATGCGATTGATGCGGCCGGTTTCTCTGAAGCAAGTGGCGCGATAGACGGATTGCGGCCAGGCTTGTTTTCAAGCGATGCCAGAACGCAAATGAAAATACAAACCGGAGCGGGGTGGGTTTGGCCTTGCTTTTCGGTTTTGCTGGCAATGGCCATTCTTTGGCAAGCCTTGTTGTGGAATCGCCATTGGTTGGTTGCCGAAGAGCCGGCATTGCGCCAAACCTTAGAGACTTTGTGTCTTCCCACAGGCTGCAAGGTTGAGTGGCCGCAAGAACCTAACAGTGTGCTCATTGAAAACAGCAGCTTTAGTGAAAACCCAGGCGGTGGTTTTCATTTGCAAATGCGTTTTAAAAATATCCAGCGCCATCCTGTCGCTACGCCTTGGTTGGAAGTAACTTTGACCGATGTGCAAGACCAAGTGGTGGTGCGGCGCGTGTTCAGCCTGCAAGACTTAGATTTGCAAGACCATATCGCCGCCCTGCGTGACCAACGTGTTCAGTTTGGTTTTGAGGTGGACGCATCCTTACGTGAGCGCATTGCCGGTTACCGCGCTTTGATTTTTTATCCTTAATTTTTCTAAGAAAGTATTTGTATGGCATCGCTAATATGCGGCTCACTTGCGTTTGACACCATCATGGATTTTGAAGGAAGGTTTGCTGAGCAAATCTTGCCTGACCAACTGCATATCTTGAATGTGTCTTTTTTGGTGCCTGCATTACGTCGTGACTTCGGTGGTTGTGCCGGCAATATCGCCTATAGCTTGAAAATCTTGGGTGGCACGCCTTTGCCCATGGCAACTTTGGGAACTGACGGTGCAGACTATCTGGTTCGGTTGTCTCAATTGGGCATATCCAGTGAATTTGTGCGATCTGTCTCAGACACCTATACCGCGCAAGCCATGATCATGACGGACAAAGACAATAACCAAATTACCGCCTTCCACCCCGGCGCGATGATGCAAGCGCACAAAACAAAAATCGAAAAACGGGCAGATATCCAATTGGGCATCATTTCGCCCGATGGACGCGACGCCATGCTTGAGCACGCGGAGCAATTCAAGCATGCCGATATTCCGTTTGTCTTCGATCCCGGCCAAGGCTTGCCGATGTTCGATGGCAAAGAGTTGATGCATTTCATCCACCTCGCTACTTGGGTCACGGTGAACGACTATGAGGGCAAGATGCTGTGCGACCGCACAGGACTCTCTAGTGCTGAGCTCTCACGCCATGTCAAAGGCCTGATCGTCACTCTGGGCGCCAACGGGTGCGAGGTCTGGGTAGATGGCCAAAAAACACTGGTGCCTCCTGTCAAAGCCAAAGAAGTGGTGGATCCCACCGGTTGTGGCGATGCGTGGCGTGGCGCTTTGCTATTTGGTTTAGAAAAAGGCTGGTCCCTAGACAAATGTGCTGCGCTTGGCAATGAAGTCGGCGCACGCAAGATTGCGCAACGTGGACCACAAAACTACCAAGTCAGCGATTTACACATCGGCTGATATTCTTTCCCTTTCGCAAGGATTGAAAAAGCCCGAGGCCTTGCGGCGCCGGGCTTGAACAAACTGTAAATCCGTTTGCTGATCGTTTGAAAATCAGGGTCTGCTTGCCGTTGGAAACGGCCATGCAGCTTGTGGATTTAAAGTGGTTTGCGCGTGAGCGACGGCAGCGGGTGCTTTCGCGGCTTTCTTGGGCGCAGGTTTTTTTGCAGCTTTTTTAGGTGCAGCTTTCTTGGCAGCAGGTTTTTTAGCGGCAGCTTTTTTGGCAGCAGGCTTTTTCTTAGCTGCTACTTTTTTTGCCGCTGGCTTTTTCGCTACAGCTTTTTTGACAGCAGGCTTCTTTGCGGCTTTTTTAGCGACTGGCTTTTTAGCTGCCGGTTTTTTAGCTGCTACTTTTTTTGCCGCTGGCTTTTTGGCAGCAGCTTTTTTAGCCACTGGCTTTTTCGCTGCGACCTTCTTGGCTGCCGGCTTTTTAGCGGCTACTTTTTTAGCGGCTGGCTTCTTAGCTGCCACTTTCTTTGCTGGGGCCTTCTTTTTAGCGGCCGGTTTTTTTGCAGTTGCCATTTCTTTTCTCCTAGATCAATTTTTTAGATCGTTGAGTGAAAACACTTTGCACCGGTTGGTAGCATGCAAAGCGATTCATGGCGCTGGACCCGGGTCCAACCCCATGAACACGTTGTGTCCGTCACAACACCTCGTAAGTGGGTGCTTGATAGAGTGACGAACAAATTCAGGGACATATGGTTTTAAGAATCAGTCCCAAGACAAAGCGCCGCCTGATTGGTATTCAATCACGCGGGTTTCAAAGAAATTACGTTCTTTTTTCAAGTCGATCATCTCGCTCATCCAAGGGAAGGGATTTTCCTCGTTGGGGAACAACTGCTCGAGACCGATTTGGGTTGCACGGCGGTTGGCGATATAGCGTAGGTAGCCTTTGAACATCGATGCATTGAGACCTAACACGCCACGCGGCATGGTGTCTTCGGCGTAGCGGTATTCGAGTTCGACCGCTTGCATGAACAAGCCTTTGATCTCTTCTTTGAAAGTTGCTGTCCACAGGTGTGGGTTCTCGAGCTTGATCTGGTTGATCAAATCAATGCCGAAATTACAGTGCATCGATTCGTCACGCAAGATGTATTGGTACTGCTCTGCTGCACCGGTCATCTTGTTCTGACGACCCAGCGCCAAGATTTGTGTAAATCCGACGTAGAAGAACAGACCTTCCATCAGGCAGGCAAACACAATTAGAGACTTCAACAAAGTTTGGTCGGTCTCGGGTGCGCCGGTATGGAAGTTGGGGTCCATGATGGCGTCGATGAAGGGGATCAGGAACTCGTCTTTGTCACGGATAGATTTAACTTCGTGGTAGGCGTTAAAAATTTCGCCTTCGTCGAGACCCAAAGACTCCACGATGTATTGGTAAGCGTGGGTATGGATCGCTTCTTCAAACGCTTGGCGTAACAAGAACTGGCGGCATTCAGGCGCTGTGATGTGGCGGTAGGTGCCCAACACAATATTGTTGGCGGCCAAAGAGTCGGCCGTGACAAAAAAGCCAAGGTTGCGCATGATCAGGCGGCGCTCGTCATCGGTCAGGCCGTTGGGGTCTTTCCATAACGCGATGTCACGCGTCATATTGACCTCTTGCGGCATCCAGTGGTTGGCGCAAGTGGCGAGGTATTTTTCCCAGGCCCATTTGTATTTAAAAGGCACCAACTGGTTCACGTCTGTGCGGCCATTGATGATGCGTTTGTCTGCTGCATTGACGCGACGCGCGCTAGTCGCAGCAGCTGTCGAGGCAGCAGAAACTGGGGTGGTGAGTGTCGGGATAACGGGGGCTTTTGCGCCGTCATCCAAAGTACGCATGGCAACGGGTGCTTGCGCAATATGGGAAGTCGGAGAGGGAGGGGTATCCATCAGGCGGCTAGACATGCCGCTTGCAAAAGAGGGTGGTGCTGAAGGTTTGACTTCTTCGTCCCAGGTCAACATAAATTATTTTCCAATCCGTTGATTATCGATGCTCTGCACCCAAACGCAAAGCGTTGTCAGGATGCAGAGTGAGTTTGTGTTGTGCAAATACAAATGTGTGTCAGTGCCAATCACTGACACGCTTCGCATGTTGGATCGTCAACGCCGCAAAACTTCACGTCGGTGGCAGCCACAGCGCTCAATTGCTGTTCTTGCGCAGCTATCGCAGCCGCTTCGAGTGCACTCAGTCCACCGGTGGGTGAGCCTGACGACACAGAATTGTGTGAGCCTGCTTGTACTGTAGATTTTTCTACTTGTTGTGCGCTAGAGGTGCGCAGGTAGTAGGTGGTTTTTAAGCCACGCAACCAAGCCAACTTGTAGGTCTCGTCCAACTTCTTGCCAGACGCGCCGGCCATGTAGATGTTGAGCGATTGGGCTTGGTCGATCCACTTTTGGCGGCGTGATGCGGCTTCAACCAACCATTGGGGTTCCACCTCAAACGCTGTGGCGTACAAGGCTTTGATCTCTTGTGGCACGCGGTCGATAGGGCGCAATGAACCGTCAAAGTGTTTGAGGTCCATGACCATCACGTCGTCCCACAAACCGAGGCGCTTCAAGTCACGCACCAAGTAGCTATTGATCACCGTGAACTCGCCAGACAAGTTGGACTTGACCGACAAATTGCCAAAGCATGGCTCAATAGAAGCATCCACACCAATGATGTTGGAGATAGTGGCTGTAGGAGCGATAGCGACGCAATTGGAATTGCGCATGCCATCTTTGGCAATTTTGTGGCGCAGTGATTCCCAGTCCATGGAGGTGGAGCGGTCTACATCTAAGTATCCGCCGCGTGCAGAAGCAAGAAGGTCTAACGAGTCCAAAGGTAAAACACCTTTGTCCCACAAAGAACCTTTGTAGCTTGCATATTGGCCACGTTCTTTCGCAAGTTCGGTCGATGCCCAGTAGGCGTAGTAGCAAACAGCTTCCATCGAACGGTCAGCAAATTCGACGGCTGCTTGTGAGGCATAAGGAATGCGCATTTCGTACAAGCTGTCTTGGAAAGACATGATGCCCAAACCGACAGGACGGTGGCGCAAGTTCGAGTCACGCGCTTTTTTCACGGCGTAGTAATTGATGTCAATCACGTTGTCGAGCATGCGCATCGCGGTGGAGATGGTGCGCTTGAGTTTGTCGTGGTCTAGCTCTTGGCCGTTGGCGCCTTCGATCAAATGCTGTGACAGGTTGACCGAGCCGAGGTTACAAACCGCGGTTTCGGTGTCACTCGTGTTCAAAGTGATTTCGGTGCACAGGTTAGATGAATGCACCACGCCTACGTGTTGTTGTGGTGAACGCACATTACATGGGTCTTTGAAAGTGATCCATGGATGGCCAGTTTCAAACAGCATGGTCAGCATCTTGCGCCACATGTCGGTAGCTTGGACGGTTTTGCTAGGTTTGATTTCGCCACTTTTAGCTTTCGCTTCGTAAGCGACATAGGCTTTTTCGAAGTCGGCACCAAAGAGGTCGTGTAAATCAGGTACGTCGGAAGGCGAGAACAAAGTCCACTCGCCTTTTTCCATCACGCGGCGCATGAACAAGTCGGGAATCCAGTTGGCGGTGTTCATGTCGTGTGTGCGTCGACGGTCGTCACCGGTGTTTTTGCGCAACTCTAGGAATTCTTCGACGTCTAAGTGCCAGCTCTCCAAGTAAGTACAAACAGCGCCTTTGCGCTTGCCGCCTTGGTTAACCGCAACCGCTGTGTCGTTGACGACTTTCAAGAACGGCACCACGCCTTGTGATTCGCCGTTGGTGCCCTTGATGTGGCTGCCCAGCGCGCGCACGCGGGTCCAGTCGTTGCCCAAACCGCCGGCAAATTTAGAGAGCAAAGCATTTTCTTTGATGAGCTCGTAAATACCGTCTAGGTCGTCAGGCACGGTAGAGAGATAGCAGCTCGAGAGCTGTGAACGCAAGGTGCCGCTGTTGAACAAAGTCGGTGTGCTCGACATAAAGTCAAACGACGACAGAACCTCGTAGAACTCAATCGCACGTGCTTCGCGGTCGATTTCGTTCAAGGCCAAGCCCATGGCGACACGCATGAAAAACGCCTGTGGCAATTCGATGCGTTGCTTGCGCACGTGCAGGAAGTAGCGGTCATACAGCGTTTGCAGACCGAGGTAGTCAAACTTCAAGTCACGACCAGCTTTGAGTGCAGAGCCCAAGCGCTGCAAGTCAAACTGCAGCATTTGTGGATCGAGTAATTCGTTGTCAACGCCTTTTTTGATGAACTGTGGGAAGTACTGCGCATAGTGCTGACCCATATCAGCGTGCAGGACTTCTTTGCCCAGCACTTCTTTAGCGATGGTGTGCATCAGCAAACGGGCGGTAGCGTAGGTGTAGTCGGGGTCTTTTTCGATCAAGGTGCGGGTGGCCAAGATCGCGGCTTTGTACACCTCGTCCATCGGTACGCCGTCGTAGAGGTTACGCATGGTCTCGGCCATGATGGGCTCAGGGCGTACATCCGCGCCCAAACCGGCGCAAGCGTCGTTGATCAAACGTTGCAGATGCTGCAGGTCCAACGGAACACGTTGACCGCCTTCGAGCACATGCATGGTGGGGGCTGCAGGTGCGGCTTGTTCTTTGGTGTGGGCGCGCTCTTGGGTGCGGCGCTCGCGGTAGAGCACGTAGGCACGGGCAATTTCGTGGTGGCCACCACGCATCAAGCCGAGTTCGACCTGGTCTTGCACGTCTTCAATGTGGAAAGTGCCGCCGCCTGGACGTGAGCGCATCAGGGCGCGGACCACGCCTTGGGTCAACACGTCTACGGTTTCGCGCACGCTGGCAGACGCTGCGCCTTGGGTGCCATGCACAGCCAAAAACGCCTTCATCATGGCCACGGCAATCTTGGCGGGTTCAAAGGGAACTACCGCGCCGTTACGGCGAATAATTTGGTAGTGGGCCAACAAGGTGGGGCTGTCGGCGCTGATGCGGTCTTGGGGGGTAGCGGGGAAAGGTGTTGGATTAATTTTTGTAGTGGATTCAACAAGTTGCATGTCGTTTTTCTTCCTGTTATTCAATTCGTGTGTACTGGCGGCTTGCAACTTGAAAGTTGAACTTTTAAAAAGTGAAGCATCGCGTCCCCACACTATATCTGGTGTCCGTGACTCCAACAAGGCACTAGGGGTAGTGTTTTCTAGGATATGGGGGTTTTTTCTTTCACATGGCAAAAATGTCATCTGGTCCGCGTGAAACTAGCCCTTCATCAAGCTAGGTAGAAACTAGGTTTGATAAATAAAAGCTTTATTTCATGGGTGTTTCGCAGGTATTTGCTTCGCTAACGCCCAATAAATTTGGCATGCACCAAGCTGAAGCAAACGCAACAGCCGATCTGGCGAACAATCCGACAGCTCAATAATTTTTTTGATCATTTTTTAGCCCAAGCGTAGCGGCGGAAAAAATGAATTTGAAAGTACTAATTTATTTTGCAGTAACTGCCAATCAAAACCTGTACCAGGATCAAATTTGCGGCCGGGCGCGATATCTTCATGGCCTGCAATGTGCGCAATAGGGTAGTTGTTTACAAGTTGTGTGCACAAAACGGACAGCGTTTCGTATTGCGCTGCATCGAAGGTTTCGCCTTCAAGGCCTTCGAGTTCAATGCCAATCGAGTCGTCATTGCAGTTATCGCGTCCGCGGTAATGCGACACACCCGCATGCCATGCACGCTTATCGCAGCTGACAAACTGCAACAGACCGCCGTCGCGGCGAATCACAAAGTGCGAAGAGACTTGCATGCCGCGAATGCGGGCAAAGTAGGGGTGGGCGTCCCAGTCAAGTTGGTTGGTAAAAAGCGCTTGTATCTCGGGGCCGCCATAGATGCCTGGCGGCAAGCTGATCGAGTGGATAACCAGTAAGTCGATCTGCGCGAGCTGGGGACGCTCGCCAAAGTTAGGGGAATCTATGCGCAAGGCGCGCGACCACCAGCCGTCTTGCCACTGCGAAACCCCAAGGTTCACGCACGGCCCTCGTGTTGTTGCAAATGTTGTTGGCTGCAGTAGGGCGCAGGCTCGCCGTTGGTGAAGAGTTTTCCAAACACGGCCTCGGTTTCAGGGACATGCAAACCGCAGTGCGCACAGGGCAGCATGACATTCGAACCTTTATTTTTTTTATAGGACGGTGAATGGGTACCACTTCGTTGCTGACGAATCCACCACAAACCAACAAAGATGATCGCCACCCAAATCAGGTATTTCATGGCGTACGGCCCAAGATCACTTCCAGTACAAAGCGTGAGCCCACGTATCCCAACAGCAGCAAACCGGTGCCCGCATACAAAAACCGAATGGCGGTGCGTCCACGCCAGCCAAAACGCTGACGCCCCATCAGAAGCACAGCAAAGGTGAGCCAAGACAACACAGAGAACACCGTTTTGTGGTCCCATCGCCAAGCGGTATTGGCACCATACAAACTATCGCCAAACAACCATCCTGCTAAGAGCGTGGCTGTCAGCAACACAAAACCCGCGGAGACAAAGCGAAATGTCAAACGCTCCAAAGTGAGGATGGGCACATCAATCGAGGCATCGACGGCCATGCGCATATTTTTTTCCGCTTGCGACAAGATGGTGGCATGGACCAGTGCTGCGGCGAAGAGTCCGTAAGACGCAATCCCCAAAGCCCAGTGCAAAGGTAACAATGCAGATGCATTCGAATGCATGGGCGCGCCAGGAAATACCGCAGCGATCAATACAACTGAAGCGCCTAGGGCCATCAGGGTCCAACGGGTTTTGAGACGTGGGAACCAGTGCTGCTCCAGCACATAAAAGGTCAGCATCAGCCATACTGTGGTGGATAAAGCGGGTGCAAAACCAAAGCGCATCCCCCCGTTTTGTGAGCCAAATAAGGCGAAAGCCAATCCAAGACCATGCAAAAGCCAAGGAACTACCAACAAGCGGTGGCCGGAACCAGATGCAAGGCGAGGGCCCATCCACGCAGTGAGTGCGTAGGCAAATGCGGTAGGTATTCCTAACCAAAGGTTGGGGGACATGTCACTGGCTAAAATCATTTGGCAAGTTTAGCGTTTTGCTCGACGCATCTCACGAAACCCCTACGGGGATAAATATGGCTTCAGCCCTTACCGACAAACTCTCCCGTCTCGTCAAACAAATCAGCGGGCAGGCGCGCATCACCGAAAGCAATGTCGCCGACATGTTGCGCGAAGTGCGTATGGCCTTGCTGGAGGCGGACGTGGCATTGCCTGTGGTGCGTGACTTCATTGCTCGGGTGAAAGAAAAAGCTTTAGGCCAAGAAGTCGTTGGTTCCTTGCAACCGGGCCAAGCCTTGGTCGGCATCGTCAACCAAGAACTCGCCGCCACCATGGGCGACGGTGTCAGTGATCTCAATTTAGCGTCGCAACCTCCCGCAGTGATTTTGATGGCCGGTTTGCAAGGTGCGGGTAAAACTACCACCACCGCCAAACTCGCGCGCTGGTTAATTCAGCAGCGCAAAAAGAAAGTGTTGACGGTATCGGGCGACGTGTACCGCCCCGCTGCGATTGAACAGCTCAAAACCGTCACGGCACAAGTCGGCGCCGAATGGTTCCCCAGCAGCGCCGACCAAAAACCGCAAGACATTGCGCGTGATGCGCTGGACTATGCGCGCAAGCATTACTTCGATGTGTTGTTGGTCGACACCGCAGGTCGCTTAGGTATCGACGAAGCCTTGATGCAAGAAATTCAAGCCTTGCACAAGGTATTGAACCCGGTTGAAACCTTGTTCGTGGTCGACGCCATGCAAGGCCAAGACGCCATCAATACCGCCAAAGCATTTAAAGACGCGTTGCCTTTGACGGGCATTGTGTTGACCAAACTCGATGGCGATTCACGCGGTGGCGCGGCCTTGTCGGTGCGCCAAATCACCGGTGTGCCGATCAAGTTCGCGGGTACCAGCGAAAAAATGGACGGTTTGGAGTTGTTCGACGCTAACCGCCACGCGCAACGTGTGCTGGGCATGGGCGACATACTGGCCTTGGTCGAACAAGTCACCGCGGGCGTCGACATGGCGGCCGCCCAAAAGCTGGCTGACAAAGTCAAACGCGGTGACAACTTTGATTTGAACGACTTCCTCTCGCAAATTCAACAAATGCGCTCCATGGGCGGCTTGTCGAATTTGATGGACAAATTGCCAACCCAAATGGCCGCCAAAGCCAAAGAGGTTGATATGAACAAGGCCGAGAAAGACATCGGTCGCAAGCAAGGCATCATCCACAGCATGACCGATTTAGAGCGGCGTAAACCCGAGATCATCAAAGCCACACGCAAACGCCGCATTGCTGCGGGGGCGGGCGTTCAGGTGCAAGACGTGAACCGTTTGCTCAAAGAGTTTGAGCAAATGCAAGACATGATGAAAAAAATGCGTGGCGGCGGCTTGATGAAGATGATGAAACGCATGGGTGGCATGAAAGGCATGCCAGGCATGGGTGGTGGCTTTCCTGGAATGCGCTAAACCACGCTCTCCGACACCACCACTTCACCGCGCAACGAATGCGGATTAGCTTCGGTGATTCGCACATCAACCATCTGGTGCATCAAGCGCTCTGACAGCGGCCCGGCTTGAAAATTCACCACCCGATTGCATTCGGTACGGCCACGTAACTCGTTGGCGTCTTTGCGTGAAACACCGTCGACCAAAATCTTTTGTACGGTGCCCACGCGTTCCACATTGATAGCGCGCATGTTGTCATCGATGATTTTTTGTACTTCTTGCAAACGGCGTAACTTCACATCATGGGGTGTGTCGTCGTGCAAATTGGCAGCTGGTGTGCCGGGGCGAGGGCTGAAGATAAAACTGAACGAGTTGTCAAAGTAGATGTCGTGCATCAGCTTGATCAACTTTTGGTGGTCTTCTTCGGTCTCGCCAGGAAAGCCAACGATAAAGTCTGAACTCATCGCCATGTCTGGGCGAATCGCGCGCAGTTTTTTCACTGTGCTTTTGTATTCCATGGCGGTGTAGCCGCGCTTCATAGCCATCAAAATGCGGTCACTTCCATGTTGCACCGGTAAATGCAAGTGGCTGACTAACTTGGGCACTTTGGCGTACACGTCAATCAAGCGTTGGGTGAATTCATTAGGGTGGCTGGTGGTGTAGCGGATGCGTTCTATCCCGGGAATGTCTGCCACCAATTCAATCAGCAAGGCAAAGTCGGCGATGTCTGCAGTGTTTCCCATCACGCCGCGGTAAGCGTTCACGTTTTGCCCCAACAGCGTGACTTCTTTCACGCCTTGTGTTGCCAAGTCGGCGACTTCTTTCATCACATCGTCCAAGGGACGGCTGAATTCTTCGCCACGGGTGTAAGGTACTACGCAATAGCTGCAGTATTTGCTGCAACCTTCCATGATGCTCACGAACGCGCTGGCGCCTTCGACACGCGCAGGGGGCAAATGGTCGAATTTTTCGATTTCAGGAAAACTGATGTCGACTTGTGGACGCTTGAGCGCTTTGCGTTGGTCGAGTAGTTCGGGCAAGCGGTGCAAAGTCTGCGGGCCAAACACCACGTCGACATAAGGCGCGCGGGCAATGATGGCATCGCCTTCTTGGCTGGCCACACAGCCTCCGACGGCAATCTTGACACCCTTGGCCTTGAGGTGTTGGACGCGGCCTAAATCGGAGAAAACTTTCTCTTGCGCTCTCTCGCGCACCGAGCAGGTGTTGAAGACGATCAGGTCGGCTTCGTCGACATTGCTGGTTTTCTCGTAGCCTTGGGCTTGGCCCAAAACGTCTGCCATCTTGTCCGAGTCGTACTCGTTCATTTGGCAACCGAAGGTTTTAATAAATACTTTGGGGCTCATACGGGAAATCTCCCGTGATGTGTGCAGCGGTTCATGGTTTAGATCCAGAGGCTGTTGAAGGGTTACCATTGTAGGTGCTAAAGGTCGACCAACCTGGTGCCGATAGGTACGCAAACCATCACATTGAACGGCTATGAAAAAACATTTACGTCTGATACTTGAAATCCTCATGGGCTTGCTTTTGGCAGGCGCAGTCACGGTGGCTTACTGGAGTTACACCGGCAAGAGCCACGTCATGGGTGAATTGACCGAAGCCAGCGAAGGCATGGAAGAAGCCCAGCAAGAGTTGGACAAAGTCAGCAAAGAACTCAAAGAAGCACAAGAAAAAGTGGCTGAATACGAGCCTGCCGCCAAGCAAATGGCTGCGATGAAAGACGCTTTCTCTAATGGCGTGGTCTTGCAAGACTACGAAGCCTTTATCAAGGCGCAAAAAGGCCCCATCATTAGCGAGCGCCAACTTGGTTTGGGTGCTTTGCGCATGTTGACCAAAGGCGCAGAAGATCCTGACACCGTCAGCGCGTTCGAAAAAGCGCTTGAAATGGCTGAATGGACGTCACGTCTGAAGTCGATTTGTGCTGCACAAAATGCACTCGCCGCGGCTGGTCAAAAAGTCAAGGTCTTGGCCGACTGCGCACTGGAGGGCAGCAAAGGCCACGGCAAAGCCCACGCAGTGCATTGGGACTACGTCGGTGAAATGGGTCCAGACAAATGGGGCAGTGAGTTCCCTACTTGCGGCAACGGCACCAAGCAATCGCCTTTGAACATTGTTGGACCTTTCGAGAAATCTAAAGATGTCTTGGCTGTGTCTTACAAAGAAGGCGCGCTGAAGATTTTGAACAACGGCCACACCATCCAAGTCAATGTGGAACCTGGCAGCACCTTGAAGATCAACAAAGACGTCTACAACCTGTTGCAGTTCCACTTCCACCGTCCTAGCGAAGAGCAAATCGACGGTAAACCCATGGCCATGGTGGCGCACTTCGTACACAAAAACGCCGAAGGTAAATTGGCCGTGCTCGGCGTCTTGCTCAACGAAGGCAAAGACAACGACGCCATCAAAACCATTTGGGACAAAGCCCCTAAAGCTGAAGGCCCAGAACTTGTAGTGGAAGGCGCGAAATTCAATCCAGCCGTGTTGGTGCCAGCCGCCCTCACGCACTATAGCTATGAAGGCTCGCTCACCACACCACCTTGTACCGAAGGCGTCAACTTCTACATCTTGAAGACCACTATGGATATCGGTAAAAAGCAAGTAGCCGATTTCCCGTTTAAGAAAAATGCGCGTCCTGTGCAACCTTTGAATGGTCGCAAGATCAACGCCAATTAATTAAGTTAATTCGATGCTCGATGTCTATCGGGCAACAAAAAGGGGCTTGTAAAGCCCCTTTTTTATTGCTTAAATTTGCGAGAAACGTCAGCTCAATTATTGATAGGTTGCACCGTGACCGTGTGGTCTAAATTGCTTTGGTTCGGGATGGCAAATAGCAATGGCATAGCTACTGCTACCAACAAAAATGCCAGCACCAAAAATATCAACAACATTTTGTAGAACTCTGGAGAGTCTGGGTATTTCGGCCTGGCGGGTTTTCCGCGCGGTGCATGGTAGGTCACTGCCATACCCATTTGCGAGGCCTTGGCTTTACTGCTGTAAAACACATTGGCCACAGGCAAGCCGTTGTCTTGCACGCCGCTCAAAATAGACGCGACTTTGAGCGCTGCTTGGATTTTGAATTCAACCGAACCAAAAGCGCTGACGCCACCCT
>CANBZB010000011.1 GCA_947373745.1 Burkholderiales bacterium
CGATCAATTTCAGGACGCACTTCGGTGCGGGCAAAAGCAAAACCGAAATTACCAAAATATTCGTTGAAGGCCTTGGTAGTCTTAGCAACATCATCTGCGTTGTAGGGCTTGCCTGCTTTAATTTGGATCAAAGACTTGAACTCATCGTCTTTTCCGAGAAAGTAACCTTCCATAGCCACTTCCGACACCACGAATCGATCTCCCTCGGTGATGTTCAAAGTGATGCTGATATCTTGCTTATTGGGTGAAATCGCGACTTGCGTTGAATCCACGCGGAACTCTAAGAAGCCACGCGACAAGTACCAAGCACGCAAAGTTTCTAAGTCAGCGTTGAGCCTGGTGCGTGAGTACCTGTCAGTTTTGGTATACCAACTCAGCCAATTGCCGGTGTTTTGGTCTAACTGGTCAAGCAAAGTCGATTCAGAGAAAGTTTTGCTTCCCACAATACGCATTTCTTTGATCTTGGCCAAATCACCTTCAATCACGGTGAAAGACAAATTCACACGGTTACGTTCAGCTGGTGTGATAGTGGTAATGATTTCAGCGCCATACAAACTACGGTTGACATATTGGCGCTTCAATTCTTGCTCGGCGCGGTCTGCCAAGGCTTTATCAAATGGGCGACCTTCCGCTAATCCAATATCTCGAAGTGACTTGCGCAATACGTCTTTGTCAAATTCTTTCGCTCCAATGAAATCGACTTGCGCAATATTGGGACGTTCTTCGACGATCAAAACCAAAACATTGCCACTGACTTCAATACGAACGTCTTTGAAAAGACCCAAAGCGAAGAGACTGCGAATAGCAGCTGCGCCTTTTTCGTCAGTGTAATCGTCACCCACACGCAAGGCGATAGAGGCAAACACAGTTCCTGGCTCGACACGCTGCAATCCTTCCACACGGATATCACCTACTTTGAATGGATCTGCCGCCCACGCGTGCAAAGCAAAAACAGACGCAACAAAACCCACCAAAATTTTGGAAACCGTTGAGCGACGAAGTTGATATAGAGGCTGGTTCATGAACAGGGAATTAAGCGCCCCAGGAGGGGGTTTTGTCGATGGAGAAATGGACGATAACTACAAATGTCATGATACAACACGACTACAGGCGCAAACCCTAGCGAAAAGCATCATCCGGAGGTCCATTCACCCACGCACGAATGTGCCAAGGCACGTGTTTTTTCGTCTAACGCCATAAGATCTTCAATCGTCGACATATTCGAAACCAACAGTGCGCTGAGGCAATGTGCATTCACGTGGTGAATTTGGTCAAAACGAATGCGCTTAGTCAAAAATGCCTCTACCGCCACTTCGTTGGCAGCATTGAGCACGGTTGTAGTTCCTAAGGGTGCTCGTAAAGCGTCCCAAGCCAAGCGCAAGCCAGCAAAGCGTTCACGATGTCCATGGTCATCTAGGGACTCGAAAGTCATATCTGCCAAAGTATGGAAATCCAAAGCTTGCGCACCTGATGCCATGCGCTCTGGCCAACTCAGGCCATACGCAATAGGCACCCGCATATCGGGCGTACCTAACTGCGCAACAACTGAAGTATCTCGGTACTGCACCATCGAATGGATAACACTTTGTGGATGAATCACCACCTCTAAGCGCTCTGGCGGTAATCCGAACAAATACCGCGCTTCGATGACCTCCAGCGCTTTGTTCATCATGGTGGCGGAGTCAACAGAGATTTTTCGCCCCATCACCCAATTGGGATGTGCACAGGCTTCTTCAGGCGTGACGTCTTTGAGGCTCGCCACATCACGCCTGCGAAACGGCCCCCCAGAAGCAGTCAAGATAATTTTTTCGACCCTGTTTTTCCAAGTGCTTGCGTCTTCTGGTAAAGACTGAAAGATGGCTGAGTGTTCGCTATCAATAGGAATCAGTGTGGCACCACCTTGCTGAACTGCCTTCAAAAACACATCGGCACCGACCACCAAGGCTTCTTTATTGGCAAGCAATAAACGCTTACCGGATGAAGCCGCCGCAAGGCATGCTTTCAGACCAGCCGCACCCACAATAGCAGCCATCACACTATCAACGTGCGGGTGTGCGGCAACTTCTTCTAGTGCTTTGGCACCAGATTGCACCCTGATACCCAAGCCAAGCGCATCTAATTTTTCTTGTAATTGCTTGGCGGCATCCGCATGTGCCATCACCACCATGGAGGGCTTAAATTGCACAGATTGCTGCAGCATCAGGTCAACTTGGGTTGCTCCTGTCAGCGCAAACACCTCAAACCGATCTGGGTGTCTTGAAATGACATCCAGCGTATTTACGCCTATAGATCCCGTTGATCCCAAAATTGTGATGCGTTGGGGTCGCGTAGTATTTGAAGTACTCATAGGACTGATTGGGACAACATCATTGCCAAGGGCAATGTAGGTAATAAAGCATCTACACGATCCAAAACACCTCCGTGCCCTGGCAGCAATTGGCTGCTGTCCTTGACTCCGGCAGTACGCTTGACCATGGACTCCACCAAGTCCCCCACCACACTCATTGCAGTCAGAAAAGTGATGGACACAATGAAATAAACCCAACCATGGGCATACAACAAGCTGTAAATACTAGGACTATCGAAAAAAGCCAATTGGTCAGCCCATACCCAGCCAATAGCTAAGGCCCACACAGCACAAGTGCCACCCCACACACCTTCCCAGCTCTTGCTGGGGCTCAAACTCGGAGCCAACTTTCTGCGACCAAAGGCCTTGCCAGAAAAATATGCTGCGATATCAGCCATCCAAACCAACACAAAAATAGACAACATGTAGTTGATGCCCACGCGTTTGGCCTGAAAAATAGCCAACCAACAAAGCCATAGCGCGAGTGTTCCACCTACTAATTTGATCGCGATATGCAAAGAGCCCCATGCAACAAGGCCGCCACGTAGCATCCAAGCACCGACTAAGACCCATAGGGCTCCGGCACCAGCCCACAAATTGGGCGTGGTGTGCTGTGGTAACTCAAACCATTTCCAAGACCCCAAACAAAGCGACACACATACAAGGCCTAGACCCAAAGAGCGGACCATACCTAGCCCCATCAATCGACCCCACTCCCATGCACCTGCCGCGATCAACACCAACGTCAACCAAGCCAGCAGTTCAGGCGAATCGGCAAGGAATGCAGGCAGAAAAACTGCCAATAGAACCAATGCCGTGATGATGCGAAGCTTGAGCATGCAGCCGAGTCTTAGACCGCCATGATTTCTTGTTCTTTGCTCGCAACTACTTTGTCAATGTCCGCAATATGCTTGTCTGTCACTTTTTGGATATCCGCTTCTGCACGTTTTTGATCGTCTTCAGAAGCAAGCTTTTCTTTGACTAATTTCTTGACAGCTTCATTGGCATCACGGCGCAAATTGCGCACTGCAATTTTTGCATTTTCGCCTTCGGTACGGACTACTTTAGTCAATTCTTTGCGACGCTCTTCTGACATGGGCGGCATGGGCACGCGAATCAATTCGCCCATAGAAGATGGGTTGAGTCCTAAATCGCTGTCGCGTATGGCTTTCTCAATTTTGGCCGCCATAGATTTTTCCCAAGGCTGCACGCTTACTGTGCGCGCATCCAACAACGACACATTAGCCACTTGGCTCAAAGGAACCATGGCACCGTAGTAGTCAACTTGTACGTTGTCTAGTAGAGCGGGACTTGCACGTCCCGTACGAATTTTGGTGAGGTTGTTGGAAAAAGAGGCGATCGACATATCCATTTTGGATTCCGCCGTTTTTTTAATGTCTGCAATGCTCATCACTTACTCCTGATGCAAATTTGATTTAGACGTGGACCAATGTGCCTTCGTCTTCACCCAACACTACGCGACGTAGTGCACCATTTTTGAAGATAGAAAACACCTTGATAGGCAACTTTTGGTCGCGGCACAAAGCAAAGGCAGTGGCGTCCATGATGCCTAGATTTTGACCGATCGCGTCGTCAAAACTCAGTTGACTGTAACGCTTGGCCGCAGGGTCTTTTTTAGGATCTGCGGTGTAAACGCCGTCCACCTTGGTGGCTTTCAATACCATTTCAGCGCCAATTTCAGCGCCGCGCAAAGCTGCAGCCGTGTCTGTTGTGAAAAATGGATTACCAGTGCCTGCAGCAAAAATAACCACTTTGCCTTCTTCTAAATATTGCAAAGCTTTGGGACGCACATAAGGCTCCACCACTTGGTCAATGGCAATTGCAGACATGACGCGAGCAGTCAGTCCTGCCTTATTCATCGTGTCAGCCAACGCCAATGAATTCATAACCGTCGCCAACATTCCCATGTAATCGGCCGTGGCGCGGTCCATGCCCACTGCACCACCAGCAACACCTCTGAAAATATTGCCACCACCAATCACAATCGCCACCTCAACGCCTAAATTGATGACTTCAGACACCTCCCCCACGATGCGCACAATCGTGGCTCGGTTGATACCAAAAGCGTCATCCCCCATCAATGCTTCGCCCGAGAGTTTGAGCAAGATACGTTTATAAGCCGGCTGGGGTTGGGTCATAAAAAAATCCTAAATGTGTGGGAGATGGTTTGGATAAGCAAGACGTAAAAAAGGGGGCCTTTGCCCCCTTTTCCATCACGCTGACTGTTTAGCAGCAGCGACTTGGGCGGCCACTTCGGCGGCAAAGTCGTCCACCTTCTTTTCAATTCCCTCGCCCACCACATAGAGGGTGAAAGATTTGACAGATGTATTGGCAGACTTGAGCATTTGCTCAACCGTTTGCTTGTCATTCTTTACAAAGGGCTGGTTAAACAAAGACACTTCTTTGAGGTATTTCTGTACCGAGCCTTCGATCATTTTGGTTGCGATGTCAGCAGGTTTGCCTGACTCTGCCGCTTTGGCAGTTGCCACAGAACGTTCTTTTTCAATGAGTTCAGCAGGCACGTCTGCGCTGGTCAATGACACAGGCTTCATGGCGGCAACGTGCATCGCGACGTCTTTAGCAGCAGATTCAGCGCCTTCGAACTCGACGACAACACCAATGCGCGTTCCATGCAGGTAAGCGCTTAAAGAATTAGCACCTTCGAAACGCTTGAAGCGACGGAAACTCATGTTCTCGCCGATCTTGCCAATCAAACCCTTACGCACGTCTTCTAGCGTTGGTCCGAAACCATCTTGGCTATGTGCCAAAGCGCCCATCGCATCTACGTTCGCAGGATTGTGTTCAACAATTAATTTGGCAGCGGCTTGTGCCATGGCCAAGAAACTGTCGTTCTTGGTAACAAAGTCAGTTTCACAGTTAACTTCTAGCAAAGCGCCTTTGTTGCCCGCGAGAAAACTAGTGATAACGCCTTCAGCTGTAACACGGCTAGAAGCTTTGCCCGCTTTGCTTCCGAGTTTGACGCGCAATAACTCTTCGGC
Source organism: Burkholderiales bacterium (assembly GCA_947373745.1). Lineage (GTDB taxonomy): Bacteria > Pseudomonadota > Gammaproteobacteria > Burkholderiales > Burkholderiaceae_C > Limnohabitans. The sequence continues at coordinate 5,368 of CANBZB010000011.1, forward strand.
TTTGGCCATGTCGCCATCGGCTTCGGTCAACGCTTTTTTGCACTCCATCATGGGAGCATCAGTTTTGCCCCTTAATTCAGCCACCATGCTTGCGGTAATTGCAGCCATGTATTTCTCCGTATCAAATGTTTGTGTATTGGGTTTCAGTTATGAAAAAGGGGCTAACGTGAGCCCCTTTTAAAAATCAAGCTCTTGTTTACTCTGCCACTTCGACAAATTCGTCAGCGCCCTCAGCAGCAACGGCTTTGACTACATCGTTAACAGCATTGGCACGGCCTTCCAAAATTGCGTCAGCGATGCCGCGCGCGTACAAGGTCACAGCTTTGGATGAGTCATCGTTACCTGGAATGATGTAGTCGATGCCCTCTGGCGAGTGGTTAGAGTCCACCACACCAATCAATGGGATGCCCAATTTTTTGGCTTCCAAAATCGCAATTTTGTGGTAACCGACGTCAATCACAAAAATCGCGTCTGGCAAAGTAGCCATGTCTTGGATACCGCCAATGTCTTTTTCAAGCTTTTCGATTTCGCGCTGGAACATCAACTGTTCTTTTTTGGACAAAGCGTCCAGCCCAGCTTCTTGCTGGATCTTCATATCCTTTAAACGCTTGATAGATGTTTTGACTGTTTTAAAGTTGGTCAACATGCCGCCCAACCAACGCTGGTCAACATAAGGGACGCCAGCACGCTGGGCCTCAGCAGCAACGATTTCGCGGGATTGACGCTTTGTACCAACCATCAAAATAGTGCCGCGGTTTGCAGACAGCTGCTTAGCGAACTTAGCAGCCTCTTGGAACATCGGTAACGATTTTTCCAAGTTAATGATGTGAATTTTGTTGCGATGACCAAAAATGAACGGTGACATTTTTGGGTTCCAGAAACGGGTTTGGTGTCCGAAGTGGACGCCGGCTTCTAGCATTTCGCGCATAGTGACTGACATAGATTTACTCCAAAGGTTGGGTCTAAAATGCAGTTCTTGATTACTACAAGTATTCTAAAAAGAGTACTTATAGAAACACCTTGAGTGAACTGATTTGCGGATTAGCTTCATGAAGAGCACGCTTTAACGTCGCTTACCCCACAAAACTCCAAAATTCTAACATAGTCAACGAGAGCAATACCCATGAAAATCGCCGTGATCGGTGCAGGTGTGGTGGGAATCACCACCGCCTACGAACTTGCCATGCAAGGCCATGAGGTCAAGGTCTTTGAGCGCAACAGTTCTGTCGCACAAGAATGTAGTTTTGCAAACGCTGGCGTGATTTCTCCAGGCTATGTCACCCCTTGGGCAAAACCAGGCATGGCTTGGTATGTGCTTTCTCAATTGGGTAGAAAAAATGCCCCAGTGCGCATTTCTGGACTGGGCTTGAAAGAAATGGCATGGCTCTCTAAATGGTGGCGTGCTTGCGACAGCAGCACATTCAACCGTAATCGCAAAAATCTACTAGACCTTTCTCAATACAGCCAACAAAGGATGCACGAACTCACCAAACGCTTGCATCTCAACCATGACCGGTCGCAGGGCTATATGGTGTTGTTGCGCGGAGAGCGTGAACGTAAATTGCTGCAAGCTTCGATTGAACTCATGCGCGCGGAAGGACTAGATCTAAAAGTTCTTTCGCCAAACGAAGCTTTGGAAATTGAACCTGCTTTGAACACAGTAGAAACCAAACTTTTAGAAGCCCTTTATTTCCCCCATGACGAAGTTGGCAACTGTCGTGAATTTGCTTATCTCCTCAAAAAAGAAGCTGAAGATTTAGGAGCTGAATTCGAACTCAACGCTAACGTACAAAACCTCACACCAGAACAACCACACACTATCCGACTGTCCGCGCAAGACAAGGGGAAAAGATTTGATGCTGTCATAGCCTGCACTGGACTTGCTAGTGCAGAACTGCTCAAGCCACTAGGCATCAAAATTCCATTAATGGCCGTACATGGCTACTCCATAAGCGCCGCGGTTCGCGAACCCTTAGACGCGCCTCGTAGTGGCGTCATGGACGAGCGCTACAAAATTTCCATCACGCGCTTAGGTCAACGTGTGCGTGTTTCAGGTTCCGCTGAAATTGGCGGTGATCCCAAAAAACATCGGGAACAAAGCATCAAAACCTTGTTCGATGTACTTAACGACTGGTTCCCGGGCGCAGCACGCACCCAAGAAAATGTGCAGATATGGAAAGGTTCTCGCCCCATGCTGCCCGATGGCCCTCCATTGGTCGGCCCCAGTGGCGTCAAAGGCGTATGGCTTAACTTAGGACACGGCTCTAGCGGTTGGGCGCTCTCATGCGGTAGCGCGAAAGCCCTTGCTGACATGGTGTCACAGCACCGTGCAGAAATAGATATGCAGGGCTTTGACTACCAGCGGTTGAAGTAATTACTTCCTGGGCTTTCGACTTTTGGGGCCGGCACTCTTTTTCATGCCGGCCTTGCCATTGGTCTTAGAGGCGCCACGTAACTTAGAAGATTTCTCAGCGTCTTTGACAAATGGTTTTTTGGCAGAAGATTTAAACTTGGATGCACCAGTTTCGGTTTTATCTTTACCGAAACGCGCAGTTAACTCCTCGTCATCTCGTACCAATCTAAAGTCAATCTTGCGGCCGTCCAAATCCACACGGCTGACTTGCACCCGCACGCGCGATCCAATGGCGTAACGAATACCAGAACGCTCGCCACGCAACTCTTGTCGGGCCTCATCGAATCGGAAGTATTCACCACCTAACTCCGTGATGTGGACTAAGCCTTCGACGTACATCGCATCTAAAGTCACGAACAAGCCAAAACCCGTCGCAGACGACACCACGCCGCTGTACTCTTCGCCCAAATGCTCACGCATGTATTTGCACTTCAGCCATGCTTCGACATCGCGACTGGCTTCATCCGCACGACGCTCATTGGCACTGCAATGCAAGCCCGCGGCTTCCCAAGCTTGTTGGTCAGCGGTTGTTTTGACTTTGATGACAGGGGCTGTATCTGGTTGTCGCACTTTGGAGGCCAAACGGCGCGCCAGTTTTGCGTGCGCCTCGCCAGGCGTTGGCAATGCTGGTAGTTGGTAGCGTCGCTTTTCTAAGATGGCTTTGATCACCCGATGCACCAATAAATCTGGGTAGCGGCGGATCGGACTGGTGAAGTGCGTGTAGGCCTCAAAGGCCAAACCAAAGTGGCCGCTGTTGATCGGCGTGTAAATCGCCTGCTGCATTGATCGCAGCAACATTGAGTGAATTTGTAGGGCGTCAGGACGTTCTTTAGTCGCCTCTGCAATCGCTTGAAACTCAGCGGGCTTGGGGTTATCAGAAATATTCATTCCGATGCCTGTTGCCTTTAGGTAATTGCGTAGCGTCTCTTTTTTCTCAGGCGTAGGGCCTTCGTGCACGCGAAACAAGCCAGAATTCTTGCTCTGCAAAATAAAGTCTGCACTACATACGTTGGCAGCAAGCATGGCTTCTTCAATTAACTTGTGCGCATCATTGCGAACACGTGGGACGATTTTCTCAATACGCCCGCTGTCGTCACACACTATTTGCGTTTCAGTCGTTTCAAAATCTATCGCGCCTCTGGCTTTACGTGCTTGCAACAAAGCGCCGTAGACGTCATGCAAATGGATCAAATCGTTGACGCGGTCTTTTCTGCGGGCAGCTTCTGGGCCACGCGTATTCGCCAATATGGCAGCCACTTCGGTATATGTAAATCGAGCATGGCTAAACATCACAGCCGGATAAAACTGGTAAGCATGCACTTCACCCGATGTGGTGATCAACATATCGCACACCATGCACAAGCGCTCGACATCGGGGTTAAGCGAACACAAACCGTTAGATAGTTTCTCGGGGAGCATAGGAATAACTCGACGCGGGAAATACACGCTGGTTGCCCGATCGTATGCATCAATATCGATGGCACTACCGGTCTCAACATAGTGGCTTACATCCGCAATAGCAACCAATAAACGCCAGCCTTTAGATCGACCGACTTTGACGGGCTCGCAATACACGGCGTCGTCAAAATCGCGCGCGTCTTCACCATCGATAGTTACCAATGGAATATCGGTCAGATCGACGCGGTTCTTTTTATCTTGGGGTCTGACTTTGTCCGGCAAACCTCTGGCAAGCGCTAAGCAGGCTTCAGAAAACTCATGGGGAACGCCATATTTGCGCACTGCAATTTCGATCTCCATACCTGGGTCGTCGACCTCCCCCAGCACTTCTTTGATACGTCCGACGGGTTGGCCATACAGGCTGGGCGGCTCGGTCAATTCAACCACCACCACTTGGCCTACGGTTGCACGTGCAGTCGCACCTTTGGGGATCAAGACATCTTGCCCATAACGTTTGTCTTCGGGCGCAACTAACCAAACACCGCTTTCTTGTAAAAGTCTGCCGATGATGGGTTGCGTGGAACGCTCCAAAATCTCGACCACCCGGCCTTCAGAACGTCCTTTACGGTCAAACCGCACCACCCGCGCCTTGACACGATCGCGGTGTAAAACCGCACGCATCTCATTTGGTGGCAGATATATGTCTGGCAAACCATCGTCACGTTGAACAAAGCCATGTCCATCGCGGTGGCCTGACACAGTGCCTTCAAACTCTTCCAGTAAACCACTGGTTGGCGAGGTATGTTTGATAGAATCCCTTTCTTTCCTGAGAGCCCAGGTGGCGGAATTGGTAGACGCACTAGTTTCAGGTACTAGCGAGTAACATCGTGCTGGTTCGAGTCCAGTCCTGGGCACCAATCCTAAATGATTTATGCGTCAAATTGGCAACGCAATCAGGTCGTGACCTTGCGTTGAAACAACTTTAGCGCGCGTAAATTCCCCTACTTTTAAAACCTTGCTAATCTTCTCGGAAGGCAATAAGCGCACCAGACCGTCAATTTCGGGTGCTTCTGCATAACTTCTTCCAACGCCACCTTTTCTGCCGTTTCCTGGGGCTGAATCGATCAACACTTGCAAGGTATCTCCCACTCTTTGTGTGAGTTTTTTCACTGAAACTTGTTCTGCCACCTGCATAAACTGAGACGTTCGCTCTTGTCTCAAAGCTTGGGGCAACATCCCCGGCAGCAGGTTAGCCGTTGCACCATCCACCGAGCTGTAGGCAAAGCAGCCTGCGCGGTCAATTTTGGCTTCACGCATAAAGTCGAGCAAATGCGCAAACTCTTCTTCCGTTTCGCCCGGAAAGCCTGCAATAAAGGTACTGCGAATGACAATTTGTGGACACATTTCTCGCCAGCGCTGAATGCGCTCTAAGTTTTTTTCACCACTGGCTGGACGTTTCATCCGTTTCAACACATCGGGGTGGCTGTGCTGAAAAGGCACATCTAAATAAGGAAGCACATGGCCCGAGGCCATTAAAGGAATGATGTCGTCTACGCTTGGATAGGGATAGACATAGTGCAAACGGACCCAAGCGCCATAGCTTTGCGCAATTTCACCTAAAGCTTTTGCGAGCTCCAATGTTTTGGTTTTAATCGGCTTGCCGTCCCAGAACCCAGTGCGGTATTGCACATCGACACCATATGCAGAGGTGTCTTGGCTGATCACCAATAATTCTTTAACACCACTCTCAAACAGGGCATGCGCTTCTTTCAACACGTCCCCAATAGGACGACTGACTAAGTCTCCACGCATCGAAGGAATGATGCAAAAAGTACAGCGGTGGTTACAACCTTCGCTTATTTTGAGATATGCGTAATGCTTAGGCGTTAACTTGACGCCTGTATCGGTGTTGTGGGGCGGTATGAGATCTACAAAAGCATCGTGCGGTTTGGGTAAGTGCTGATGCACCGCGTCCATTACTTCTTGCGTTGCGTGGGGGCCTGTGACTGCTAGGACGCTAGGGTGCAAAGCACGCACCATGTTATTGCCATCCGTGTTATTTCGAGCACCCAAACAACCCGTGACTATGACCTTGCCGTTCGCATTCAATGCTTCGCCAATGGTGTCTAGACTTTCTCTCACTGCGTCATCAATAAAGCCACAGGTGTTCACAATCACCAAGTCAGCACCCTCAAAAGTTTTTGAGGTTTGATAGCCTTGTGCGCTTAATTGCGTCAATATGAGCTCAGAGTCTGTCAACGCCTTGGGACAGCCCAAGCTCACAAAACCCACTTTGGGGATGTGTGCCGTATTCATACTCTGTGGGATTGGAAAAATTGGTAGGCGCGATTGGACTCGAACCAACGACCCCCACCATGTCAAGGTGGTGCTCTAACCAGCTGAGCTACGCGCCTAATTATTCGAAGCGGCAAGTGTACCAGACTCTAACGCCTTCTCGCGTTGCGAACACCTTTTACCTCTCCGATAAGTCCCAAAACTTTGTTTAGTTTGCGTGTGTCAATCACTTCAACCGTGAAAGTCATCCAAGCCACTTCTTTGATGGACTGGGTCTGCACACCCACGACATTCATTTTTTCTTTGGCAAAAACTTCAGAAATATCCCTCAGCAAACCTTGCCTATCAAATGCCTCGATCGATACATCGACTTGGTAGGCCAGCGGTTGCGTAACTTTTGCGCTGCTCCACGCTACTTCGATAACGCGATCGGGATTTTTTCGTTCAATTTGCGCAAAGTTGGAACAATCCTCACGGTGAATACTCACGCCTTTCCCGCGGGTTACGAATCCTTTGATCTCATCCGGTGGCGCAGGTTTGCAACATTTAGCCAGTTGCGTCATCAAGGAGTCAATGCCCACCACCAAAACACCGCCATTTTCAGAAGGTTTGGTTGGTTTTGATTTTTTAAGCAGTATGTATTCGTCAGGGGTGACATTCGGCGCCACATGGGGTCTTAAAAATTGCTCAATCGCTCGCAAAGAAAACTCTTCCTTGCCCACTGATTCAAACAAGGCTTCAGAAGATTTAAATCCAAGATGGCCCGAAAGCTCCTCCAAATTGGTACTTGATTTACCTTCGCGTTGTAATAATTTCTCAACAGATTCGCGCCCCTTTGACAAAGTCTCTTGGAGAACCTGCGCGTTAAACCAAGCGCGCACTTTCGCACGCGCTCTGGGGCTGACTAAAAACCCTAACTCAGGGTTTAGCCAATCCCTTGACGGACCACCTTCTTTTAATGCCGTGATGGAAACAGTTTGTCCGTTTTTGAGCACCGTATTTAAAGGCACCATTGCGCCATCGACATGCGCGCCGCGGCAACGGTGCCCTAAATTGGTATGCAAGGTATAGGCGAAATCAATAGGGGTCGCGCCTTCGGGAAGCTCGACCACAGCCGCCTCGGGGGTCAGCACATAAATTCGGTCAGCCGCAACATGCTCATCTTGCTTGCTTTGAGATGGTTTGCCAAGCGATTGCGCGTTGGCGGATGCCATATCTCGCTCCCAAGCAAGCAATTGGCGCAAGACTGCGATCTTGGCATCGTAAGCACCCGTTGCGGAAACGCCCGAATACCCTTTTTTACCAGCCTCTTTATAGGCCCAATGCGCCGCAACGCCATGCTCTGCATGGTCGTGCATGCCTTGGGTTCTTATCTGAATTTCAATCGCTTTAAGCTGAACATCGCGCACCACCGTATGCAGCGACTGGTATCCATTGGATTTGGGACGCGCAATGTAATCGTTGAACTCTTCCACCATGGGGACATAGTGGCTGTGCACCCAACTCAGCGCGGCATAACAGTTTGGAACTGTATCGACCAAAATACGGAAAGCACGAATATCTAATATTCTGTCAAAACCAACACTTTTGTCGCGCATTTTTTTAACAATGCTATAGATATGTTTAGGTCGTCCATAGACTTTTGCGTCAATACCTTGGCTTTTTAAGCCTTGCAGGATGGATGCGCAGGTAGAAGCGATGTAACTCTCACGCTCTGCGCGTTTCCCATCCAACCATTGCGCAACCTGCCGATAAGCGTCAGGCTCTGTAAATCTAAAGGAGAGGTCTTCCAACTCCCACTTCATTTGCCAAATACCTAAGCGGTTGGCTAAAGGTGCAAAAACTTGCAAGGACTCTTGCGCTAATCCACTAGGCAACGGCTTTTTCACCACCGAGTAATGCCTTAAGGTTTGCAGTCTAGATGCCAATCGCAGCATCACTACGCGTAAATCGCGTGAAAACGCTAGGAGCATTTTGCGAACATTTTCTACACCAAGATCTGGTTGAGCACCATCTGTTGCAGAAAGACGTGCTTGCCTTTGAATTCGAATCAGCCTAGATGTCTCGATAGCTAAAGCAGCAAAACTTGCTCCAAAAGCCTTCCCGATGACATCTTCGGGCTTTGCAAGGTGATCGCAGGCATAGACTAAATAACAAGCGGCCTGCATCTCTTGCGAATCGCCCATCTGGGCAAGCATACGAACCATCGCATCGGCGTGCGCAAGTACGTCCTCGCCGCTCTCAAAGGTACTTCCCTCCAATAGGGGCTGGGCGAAATTTCTAGCTTTTTGTAAAACCCCGTCGTCCATTTCAAGTGCTTAAATTCGAAAACCTCATAATGTCACAAGTTTTTTATTATTTTCAATAAGGGTTTTAAAAATGTCTCAATTACAACTTGCAGGCAAAACAGCGTTGGTCACTGGCTCGACCAGCGGTATCGGATTAGGGATAGCGATTGCGCTTGCCAAAGAAGGCGCCAATATCGTCATGAATGGCTTTGGTGACGTAGCGGGCCCCAAAGCAGAAATAGAAGCTTGCAAGACCAAAGTTGTTCACCATCCTGCAGACATGTGTAAGGCGAGCGATATACAAGACATGATGGAATTTGCCAAAAATCAATTTGGCGGCGTAGATATTTTGGTTAACAACGCGGGAATTCAGCATGTAGCCCCCGTAGAAAACTTTCCAGTTGAGAAATGGGATGCCATCATCGCTATCAACCTCACCAGTGCATTTCACACGTCGCGATTAGCAATTCCATTCATGCAGCAAAAGAAATGGGGGCGCATCATCAATGTCGCCTCTGTGCATGGTTTAGTCGCGTCGGCCCAGAAATCTGCTTACGTTGCAGCAAAACACGGCATTGTGGGATTGACCAAAGTGACGGCCCTAGAAAACGCCACCACCGGCGTCACTTGCAATGCGATTTGCCCAGGATGGGTTCTTACCCCTTTGGTTCAAAAACAAGTCGATGCCAAAGCAGCCGAATTAAAAATTTCTAATGAAGAGGCTACCAAGCTTTTGCTTGGTGAAAAAGAGCCGTCCATGCAATTCACAACGCCAGAGGAACTTGGCGCACTCGCCGTGTTCATGTGCTCCAAGGCTGCCGACAATGTGCGTGGAGTTGCCTGGAATATGGATGGTGGCTGGACCGCACAGTAATAATTAAATACTCAGTTAATAAATTTTTAACCTATAATTAATCATAAAGGTAAAACAAATGTTAACTTAGCGGAATGAAACGCAACCCTCTCACCAAAGAAACTTCCAAGTTCGCAGAGCGCCTACGATCTGCACTCAAAGAAGCTGGCATTCGCCCCTCCGCAACCGTCGTGGCTAACGAATTCAATTTACGTTATTGGGGTGAAGGCATCACTTCCCATGCTGCGCGTAATTGGTTAATGGGGGTTTCTGTTCCCAAACAAGATAAATTACTTATCTTGTGCAAGTGGCTCAAAATTTCACCTGAGGGTTTGCTGTTTGGCACACCGCCCTCTGAGAAGCTAGACAAAAACATTTCGGAAGAAAACGTCAACCTCATTGACCAACAACTTATCGTTAAATATTTGTTGCTTAAGTGCGAGCAAAAACGTGTTGTTCGCGAGATAGTGGACGGCCTAGTTGCCTTGCATCCTAAAAATCAATAAATCAGCACAACGGCTCGAGCTTCCATGCTCAAGCCTTCTCCTACAGGGCCCATCTTTTCAGCTGTTTTGGCTTTGACGTTGACCTGCTTTGGGCTAATGTCTAAGGCTTGTGCAACCCTATCGCACATAGCAGGGATAAAACTAGCTAGCTTGGGGGCTTGCGCAACCACTGTCGCATCGATATTGCCTATTTTGTAGCCGTTGCTTACTAGCAATTGCCCGACTTTTTGTAAAAGTAACCAAGAGTCAGCGCCCTTAAATTGCCCATCTGTATCTGGAAAGTGTTTGCCAATATCGCCTAAAGCTGCAGCGCCTAACAAAGCATCGGTAATCGCGTGCAGCAATACGTCGGCGTCAGAATGCCCCATCAACCCATGTGTATGCGGAATATGCACGCCACCAATGACCAAAGGACGCCCGATCACTAGCGCATGTGTATCCCAGCCCTCACCAATTCGAAATTTAGCGTGTTCCATGCAAATGCTTGTGTCTCATGTGAAAAATGGCTTCTGCCAGCGAAAAGTCTGGCGCATACGTCACTTTGAAATTGAGGCTATCGCAAGGCACGAGTAAAGGGTGCAAGCCCATTAACTCCATCGCTGAAGATTCGTCTGTCACAGCTGAACCAGCCTGCTCAATGGCAAGTTTGAGGGGACCAATTGGAAACATTTGGGGCGTTTGGGCTAGCCATTTATCAGCGCGACTCACGGTGGTGCTTACACGATTCTGATCTGCTGACTTCAATGTATCGGCCAACGGTTGCGCCAAAAGCCCACCGACTGGGTCTTGAGCCACAGCATCTATCAAACTATCAATTTGCTGCGGCGTGATCAAACAACGTGCAGCGTCATGCACTAAGACCCAGTCGTCTGATTTGGCGCCGTGCGCAAGTAAGGCGTTGAGGCCTGCCAACACGCTGTCTGATCGCTGGGCTCCGCCAATTCCCGCCACTTGGAAGTTCGAAATACCAAATTTTTGAACTAAACCAAGCATGACCTTGTCATCCGGCGCAACAACAACCAATCCTTGCGTGATTCGCGCCACGGCATGGAATGCACGCAAGGTATGAATCACCAAAGGTAGTCCAGCCACGTCGCGATACTGCTTGGGCTCAGTGGAGCCAGCACGCGCACCAGTTCCTGCGCAAGGAATCAATGCATACATAGGATGCGCTGTGACTGATGGGTGAGACATGGTGTCATTCTAGAATCAACCCAATGCACCTGCCTTCTTTGAGTACCGGCAAACGATTTGCCATTGATCGCCCTGTTGGCTCGGCCGATGCGCTATGGCTTGCTAAATTGGGCGCGCAAGAAAAAAACAAAAAAACCCAAGTCGCTATCGTTACAGCTGACGCAGCGGATGCACACCGACTTCAAGACGAAATATCTTTCTTTGCGCCAGAAGTGCGTTGTGTGCTTTTTCCTGATTGGGAAACGCTACCTTATGACAGCTTTTCACCACATCAAGATTTGATTAGTGAGCGGCTAGCGACTCTGTGGCGTATTTCACAGGGTGATGCAGATGTCATTTTGATTCCTGCGACAACTGCGCTTTATCGGCTTGCTCCACCTTCATTTTTAGCAGGGTACACGTTTGAATTCAAAGTCAAACAATCGCTCCATGAAGCGAAGTTCAAAGAACAACTGAGTTTGGCTGGCTACAGCCATGTCACGCAAGTTGTGAGTCCTGGCGAATATGCGGTACGGGGTGGCTTGATTGATTTATTCCCCATGGGTTCTTTGGTCCCCTACCGTGTCGATTTATTTGATGACGAAATCGATTCGATCCGCACCTTTGACCCCGACAGCCAGCGCAGCTTGTACCCCGTTCCTGAGGTGCGATTACTCCCCGGTCGCGAATTTCCCATGGACCAAGATGCGCGAACTCTTTTTCGCAAGCGGTGGCGCGAGTTATTAGAAGGCGACCCGACCAAAAGCCGTATCTACAAAGACATTGGAAATGGCGTTGCTACAGCGGGAATTGAGTATTACCTGCCCTTGTTCTTTGAACAAACAGCAACGGTCTTTGATTACCTCAGCCCTTCCGCCATTGTGGTGTTGCACGGCGAACTAGAACCGGTTTTTCAAAGGTTTTGGCAAGACACGCAAGAGCGTTACCGTTTGGTGCAAGGCGACCCCGAAAGGCCGGCGCTATCTCCAACTAGTTTGTTTTTAAGCGCAGAACAATTTTTTGCCACTGCCAACCATTACGCGCAACTTGCACTGCGTCCTTATAACGCTGCGAGTGGGGAGACCCCATTCGCGCAATCACTTCCAGATTTGACGGTGGTTCGAGGCGCTACCGACCCGCTTGAGCGGCTGGAGCTGTATGCCAAAAACACCGACCATCGCTTACTAATTTTGGCGGAAAGCGATGGACGAAGAGAAAGTCTTTTAGATTTTTTGCGCGCAAGCGAACTCAATCCTGTTGTCTTTGATTCATTACAAGATTTCGAAAAATCGCAAGCAAAGATTGGTATCGCCACTTCTCACTTACAGGTGGGATTTAGTTGGCTAGAAACCCGTATCGACTTCATCACTGAAACAGAGCTGTTCGCCATCGCACCTGCGGCACGCAGAAGAAAAAAACAAGAACAAGTCAGCGATGTTGAAGCCCTTATCAAAGATTTATCAGAGCTCAATGTCGGCGACCCTGTTGTTCACAACGCCCATGGCATAGGCCGTTACCGAGGCTTGGTCAATATGGATCTTGGCGAAAAAACGGACGAAGGGCTTCCTGTTTTACAAGAGTTCTTGCACCTGGAATACGCAGACCAAGCTGTTTTATATGTTCCCGTGAGCCAGTTGCATTTGATCGGTCGATACACAGGCGTAAGCGCAGACGAGGCCCCTATACACAAATTGGGCTCCGCCCAATGGGACAAAGCCAAACGCCGCGCGGCCGAGCAAGTTCGGGATGCTGCAGCCGAATTACTCAACATTTACGCTAGGCGTGCAGCACGGGTAGGCCATCCGTTTCGCTACTCACCCCAAGATTACGAAACCTTTGCGAATGATTTTGGATTTGAAGAGACCGCAGACCAACGCGCCGCTATCCATTCCGTGATCCAAGACATGATCAGTCCACGCCCTATGGACAGATTAGTCTGCGGCGATGTGGGTTTTGGGAAAACTGAAGTGGCATTGCGTGCGGCTTTCGTTGCGGTCACCGGTGGCAAACAAGTGGCTTTCTTAGCCCCCACCACCTTACTTGCGGAGCAACATTTTCAAACGCTGACCGACCGCTTCAGCAAGTGGCCCATCAAGATTGCGGAAATGAGCCGCTTTCGGTCTGCCAAAGAAATCACATTGGCCGCCAAAGGATTGGCCGACGGTCAAATCGATATTGTGGTGGGCACACACAAACTTTTAAGCGCAAGCGTCAAATTTAAAGACTTAGGGCTATTGATCATCGACGAAGAGCATCGATTTGGTGTTCGCCATAAAGAGGCTATGAAAGCCATTCGCGCTGAAGTCGATGTATTGACTCTCACCGCTACACCTATCCCACGCACTTTAGGCATGGCACTGGAAGGTTTGCGCGATCTCAGCGTGATTGCAACCGCGCCCCAAAGACGCTTGGCTATCAAAACTTTTGTGCGCACGGAAGGCAACGGGGTTATTCGTGAAGCAGTTTTACGTGAACTCAAGCGCGGTGGGCAGTGTTATTTTTTACACAACGAAGTCGACACCATCGAGAACCGTCGCGCGCGCTTGGAAGAACTTCTCCCGGAAGCCCGTATTGCCATCGCCCACGGGCAAATGCCAGAACGCGAACTTGAGCGCGTGATGCGTGACTTCGTGGCGCAACGCTACAACGTGTTACTTTGTTCGACCATCATTGAAACCGGTATTGATGTGCCATCAGCCAACACCATCATCATGAGCCGCGCGGATAAATTTGGTTTGGCCCAATTGCACCAACTGCGCGGCCGCGTAGGCCGTAGCCATCACCAAGCGTATGCCTATTTGATGGTGCCAGATATTGAATCGCTCACCAAACAAGCCACGCAAAGGCTTGACGCCATTCAACAAATGGAAGAACTGGGATCTGGTTTTTACTTGGCCATGCATGACCTCGAGATCCGCGGGGCTGGCGAAGTTTTGGGAGAAAACCAAAGTGGCAATATGTTGGAAGTGGGCTTTCAACTTTATAACGAGATGTTGAGCGAGGCCGTTCGAGCCCTGAAGAATGGTGAAGAGCCTGACCTTCTCAGCCCACTCAGTGCGACCACTGAAGTTAATTTACATGCACCAGCCCTACTACCCAACGACTACTGTGGCGATGTGCATCTGAGACTGTCTTTCTACAAAAAATTAGCCATTGCAAAAACATCTGACCAAATTGATGGATTGTTAGAAGAACTTGTTGATCGCTTTGGCAAATTACCACCACAAGCGCAAACCCTGATCGATGTGCACCGTTTACGCGTCAAAGCGCGCGACTATGGCGTTACCAAAGTTGACGCCACGCCACACATGACCATCATCAGTTTTAAACCCAACCCCCCCTTTGACGCCATGCGCATCATCGAATTAGTCCAAAAAAACAAACACATCAAGCTGGCTGGTAACGACAGACTGCGTATCGAACGTGAACTTCCAGAACCTATGGCCAGAGCCAAAATGGTGCAAGATATTTTGCGTTCTTTGGGAACACCCATCACCCCTTCTAAATCAGCACCAGCAACTTCGTTGACCTAGATAATCTCGGGCATTCGTTACTTTTATACATCTCATGGCACAACAAGAATTTGCCCCAGGCCTCTTTATTCAAAGCATCCAACCACCGCTTGCATTGCATGACTTCAAGCTCATTGCATTTGATATGGATTCCACCTTGATCAACATCGAATGTATTGATGAAATTGCCGATGCTGCAGGACGTAAAGCAGAAGTCAGCGCCATTACAGAAGCCGCCATGCGAGGCGAAATCACAGATTTCAAAGACAGTTTGCGCAAGCGCGTAGCCTTGCTAAAAGGCGTGCCACAAGATGCCTTGGAGGAAGTGTTCACCAATCGCCTACGGCTGAACCCTGGTGCGCAGGAATTAGTCAATACATGCAAGCAACACGGGATAAAAGTATTGCTCGTCAGTGGTGGTTTTACCTTTTTTGCTGACCGCGTACAACACATGCTCAATATTGACTTCACCCGCAGCAATATTCTAGAAATCGTGGACGGACACCTGACAGGCCACTTGGTCGATCAAGCTTGGGGGGATATTTGTGATGGCGCAGAGAAGCGTAAAAAACTTCTTGAAACTTGCGCCGATTTGGATATCTCACCTCAACATTGCATCGCTATGGGCGATGGCGCGAATGATTTGATGATGATGGACGTTGCTGGACTCTCGGTGGCATACCATGCCAAGCCAAAGGTGCGCGAGCAAGCTATGGTGTCCATACAAGACGGCGGATTGGACCGCTTGCTGGAAGTCGTGAAGCCTACACCTAGCGCAAAGCCTGGTAGATAGTTTGCGCAAGCTCTAAAGAAATACCTTCCACACTACAAAGGTCTTGCACACTGGCTTGCGCCACTCCACGCGCACCTCCAAAGCGCTGCAACAGTTTTGCGCGCTTCTTAGGTCCTATGCCAGCAATTTCCTCTAAGGTACTCCCGCCGACACGCACCTTAGCCCGTGCCGCGCGCATACCAGTAATAGCAAAGCGATGCGCCTCGTCTCGAATCTGGGCAATCAACATCAACGCAGCAGAGTCACGACCTAAATAGACTTTTTCACGGCCATCGGCGAAGACCAACTCTTCTAGCCCCACTTTGCGACCCTCGCCTTTTTCTACGCCAACAATTCGCGAAACGTCTAACCCAAGTGCTTCAAACACTTCGCGCGCCATAGAAACTTGGCCTTTTCCGCCGTCAATCAGTACCAGGTCAGGCAGCTTACCTTCGCCTGCACGCACCGCTTCAGCAAGTTTGCTGTAACGACGCTCTAGCACTTGGCGCATCGCAGCATAGTCGTCTCCAGGTGTGATGCCATCTATGTTGTAGCGGCGGTATTCACTGCTTTGCATTTTGTGGTGGTGAAACACCACACAAGAGGCTTGGGTCGACTCACCCGCCGTATGTGAAATATCGAAACACTCCACCCGAAATACATCCATGTTGTCGACGTCTAGATCTAAGGCATCCACTAAAGAGCGTGTTCGAGCTTGTTGCGAACCTTCTTCAGCTAACAACCGAGCGAGTTGGATATCGGCATTTTGTTGCGCCATCTCCAACCACACCTTGCGCTGTTCGCGGGGGTTATGGAGTGCGTTGATCTTGATTCCAGTTTGCTCAATCAAAGTTTGAATTAATTGCTTATCCACCGCATGGCTTGTGACTAACGTTGGCGGAACAGGTATCTCAATGTAGTGCTGGCTTAAGAAAGCCTCTAAAACTTCCGTCGGTTCTGCGTCATCCACATGCACGGGAAAGTAAGGCCGATCCCCCAAATGGCGACCGCCTCGCACCATTGCCAAATTGACGCAGGCACGCCCTCCTTGCACTTTGACCGCCAAGATATCCACATCTTGGTCGCCCACTGTATCTACAGCTTGCTGATGCAAGACTTTCGACAAGGCACCCATTTGGTTACGCAACTCTGCCGCTTGCTCAAACTCCAACTTATCCGCGTGCGCCATCATCCGCGCTTCGATAGACTGCATCACTTCTTGGGTTTGCCCACGCAGGAGTCGCATGGCGCTATCAACATCACGCTGGTAGGCTTCTAAGGAAATATGCCCTACACATGGTGCGGAGCAACGCTTGATTTGGTAGAGCAAGCAGGGACGCGTTCGGTTGTGATAGACCGTATCTTCACAGGTACGCAAGCGAAAAACCTTTTGCAGCAACTGAATGGCTTCGCGCACAGCCCACACGCTGGGGTAAGGACCAAAATATTCGTGCCGCTTGTCTACCGCTCCGCGGTAGTAAACCACTCTGGACACATTGCTCGCTTTATTTTTAGAAGTATCTGTAGCGCGGGTGATTTTTAAATAGGGGTAGCTCTTATCGTCACGAAACAAAATGTTGTATCGGGGTTTGAGCGATTTGATCAGGTTGTTTTCGAGCAGCAAGGCCTCGGCTTCGGAGCGTACTACCGTAGTTTCCATGCGTACGATTTTGCTCACCATGTGCCCAATGCGGGTGCCAGATTTCTCTTTTTGGAAATAACTTGCTACCCGCTTTTTCAAGCTAATGGCTTTGCCCACATAGAGCACCTGCTCGTTGATATCAAAATAGCGGTAAACCCCCGGCAAGCTTGGAAGTGCAGCAACTTGGGCCAACAATTCAGCGCTGTGGCGATTGACAACTTCTTCTGTAGGAATTGGTTCTGGCGCGTTTTCTTCAGACATCTGCGTATTGTGGACAATCTCGCGGGTGACTTCCAAATTTTTGCAGTGGGATATTTTTTGCCACGTCATCGACAACCACGGCGACCTCGGGGTCAGTTGGCGTTTGGCCGTTGACTTGGTCGAACGCGGACACTCCGTTCGCCTTTGGGTAGACGATGCCAGCGCATTGGCTTGGATGGCACCGCATGGCCACCCGAAGGTGGAAGTTTTAAAGTGGTCTGACGCGGAAATAACGACAACTGTCGGAGATGTAGTGATCGAAGCCTTTGGCTGCAGGCTACCTACACATGTCGAGAACTTGATTGCGACACATGACTCTATTTGGATAAACCTTGAGTATTTGAGTGCGGAGAACTTTGTCCTTCAATCCCATGGACTACCCTCACCTGTGATGCGTGGACCTGCAAAAGGCCGCACCAAATGGTTTTTTTATCCCGGTTTTGTGACGGGTACTGGCGGCTTGATATGCGAGGCCGATATGGCGCACAGGCAGTCTGTATTTGATCGGAGGGCCTGGTTAGCGCGCTATGCGCCACAAGCATTGCATAAAGAAATGGGTTTTAAACGGCGTTTATTCTCACTTTTTTGTTACGAGCCGAGTTCCCTCCAAGATTTGCTTATTCAACTAGCAAAAGATGACACCGCAAGCACACTGTTAGTTACTCAGGGGCGATCGCAACAAGCCATTGCGCAAGCATTGCAAGCATTACAAATGCCCAACACTGGGAGCGGTAACCTGCAAATTGAACAATTGCCCTATCTCTGCCAGATGGATTACGACCATTTGCTATGGGCGTGTGATTTCAACTTTGTGCGGGGTGAAGACTCCATCGTGCGCGCACTCTGGGCTGGCAAGCCCTTTCTTTGGCAAATTTATTCGCAAGACGATCAGGCGCACCACATAAAACTTCAAGCTTTTTGCAACACCTTACAAATGCCGCATGATTTGGCTGAACTGCACGCTATTTGGAATGGCATCTCATGCAAAAGAATTCCTGCTCTTGGACCAACCCAACTCCTAAACTGGGCTTCTTGGGCCAACAAAATAAAGGCTGATTTAGGGGGGCAAGATGACTTGGTGACGCAATTAGGGCAATTTGTGTCCCAAAAACGCTAAAATTAGAGGCTTTGCGATTTCCGAGTGGCTGAAGGCCTCAGAAATCTCTCATTCACTTACAAGAACTTAACCTATGAAAACCGCTCAAGAAATACGCGTCGGCAACGTCATCATGCATGGTAAAGACCCCATGGTGGTCCTTCGCACCGAATACAGCCGCGGCGGACGCGGTTCCTCCACTGTGCGCATGAAGCTCAAAAGCTTGATCGCCAACTTCGGTACCGAGGTGGTGTTTCGTGCAGACGACAAAATGGACCAAGTCATTTTGGACAAAAAAGAATGCACCTATTCTTATTTCGCCGACCCGATGTATGTTTGCATGGACAGCGAATTCAACCAGTACGAAGTCGAAGCTAGCAATATGGGCGATGCCTTGAACTATTTGGAAGACGGCATGTCACTCGAAGTCGTTTTTTATGATGAGAAAGCCATCTCTGTTGAATTGCCCACCACAGTCGTGCGTGAAATCACTTGGACTGAGCCTGCCGTCAAGGGCGACACCTCTGGCAAAGTATTGAAACCCGCCAAGATTGCTACTGGCTTTGAAGTGCCTGTGCCTATTTTTGTGGCGCAAGGTGATAAAGTGGAAATTGATACGCGCACTGGCGAATACCGCAAACGCGTCTAAAGCGGCAATACCCCAACAAAAGGCCTGCTTGCAGGCCTTTTTATTTTTTCCGACCAACCACCAAGGTGATTTCTATGGATGGAATGCTTGACCCCCAAGACCCGCGCTTATCGCATGCGTGGGACATACTCAAGGCACAGAATCAAACTGGCGAGGCACTAGCCCCTGAGTCCAATCGTTTGGCCTTTGCAGATCCTGAGTTTCTCTTGCGCCGAGAAACCCGTGGCATCCGTTTTCAGTTGGAAATGCTCAAACCCGATTTAGCGCAGCAAGAACACGGCATCGAACACACCGTCGTCGTATTTGGTAGCGCACGCTTTCAAAGTCATGAGAAGGCGCAGAAAACATTAGAGACTGCCCAAAACTCAGGCGTGGCCATAGACATCAAGCGCGCAGAAGCTTTGGTGCGCAATGCACATTTTTATGAGCAAGCGCGAGCTTTTGGCCATTTGATTGCCCAATACAGCGCCAACAAACACAACCCAAATAAGCTTTTTATATGCACAGGTGGCGGGCCAGGCATTATGGAAGCCGCCAATCGCGGAGCCTCTGAAGCTGGCGGTATTAGCGTGGGTCTCAATATCGCCTTGCCCCACGAACAAACTCCCAATCCTTACATCACACCTGCACTAAGTTTCAAATTCCACTACTTTGCTCTACGCAAAATGCATTTCATGATGCGCGCAAAAGCTTTGGTTGCTTTCCCCGGCGGATTTGGCACGATGGACGAGTTGTTCGAGACCTTAACGTTGGTGCAATGCAAAAAAGCTAAACCCGTTCCCATTGTGTTATTTGGCACCGATTACTGGAAAAAAGTGTTTCACCCAGAAGACATGCTAGAAGAAGGTGTGATTGCTGAAGAAGATTTGCATCTGTTTCGCTATGTCGACACGGTAGAAGATGCCTGGGAAGTTATTCGTGCTTTTTATGCACTCTAAGCAAATACGCACTGCGCGAACCCAACCCTACCGCTAGAGACACACACCAAAAAACGGCGCCCACACCAATCACAGAACCTGCCGCACCAAACACCATAGGCATCAAAACACTTGAGGCGTTGATACCCATCAATCGCAAACCTAGAGCTTCACCATGGCGTGACTCTGGCGTGATCTGATGCAAGGTGCTCATCACCATTGGTTGCACGGAACCTAACGATAAGCCGAGAAACACCGAGCAAATACCCATCGCCAATGCGCCTTGCATAAATGGGTAAATCCCGAGCAAAGCAGAAGTCATCAGCATGGCCGACGTGATGACTTGCCATTCTTCCAATCTGGCAACGACCATAGGCAGCAAAAAACGAATCAAGGCGGCGGCAATCGCAAAGCCCCCCAAGATAGATCCAATCGACGAAGCACTCAATCCGCGCTCATGCCCCAAGATGGGCACGACAAAGGTATGTACATCCCAGCAGGCGGATAAAAACCAATTCACCAACAACAAGCGCCTAAACATGCTGTCGTTGAGCAAATCCCACGCGCTGTTGGCTTCATGCCCGGGAGGATTGACGACAGCTGGCAGTTCTTTTGTTTTGCGAACCCAAAACCACGCCAAGACAGGAAACACCGCCATCGCTGCATAAGCCCATTGAAAGCCAGCAAAGTCAATCAAGATGCCAGCTGTAAACGGTCCAATGAAATTAGAAATAGCAGGTCCTACAGACAACCAACTAAAGACCTGCTTCATTTCTGTCACATCTTGTGCCGCCCGCCCGACATGGCGTTGCAATGCAATGATGGCGGCACCAGTAGCACCGCCCGTCATCAGTGCGCTAAAACATAAAACAGGAAAAATAGGCCATATAGCTGCACTTGCAGCACCCAAACTCGCCATCAGCACGCTCCACGCCACGGGCTTTTTGAGTCCGTGCATATCGGCGTAACGACCTGCTGGCAAGGCCAAGAAAACTTGTGTCAAAGCAAACAAGGCCAAAAGAAAACCAACCGTTGCAGCGCTCTCTCCAGCACGCAAAGCCATCAAAGGCGTTGCCATACGCATACCTGTCATGCAGGCATGCAAGCAGACTTGGCCTGCAATCAATCGAAAGAGTTCGCGATTCAAACTGAGGCGTCCGAACTATCCGTATCGTCTAACGGTTCATCTACAAGTGGTAAGAACTTTTGTGACTCGCCTTCAGGTAGGGCTTCTACATTCTTTAAAGCACGTCGCATTTGTCGGCTTCTGGTGTCTGCTTTATCTAAGGTATCTGCCGCTTTTTGCACCTGCTCGCGAACTTTTTCTACCCAATCACCGTAGCGCTCGAATTCGGTTTTAACGGCTCCCAACACTTTCCAAACTTCAGAGGCCTGTTTTTCCAATGCAAGCGTGCGGAAACCCATGTGCAGACTATTGAGCATGGCGAGCAATGTAGTGGGGCCCGCCAAAGTCACACGGTAGTCGCGTTGCAAGCTATCGACTAATCCGGGACGACGCAAAACTTCTGCATACAGGCCTTCAATAGGCAAAAACAAAATGGCAAAGTCGGTGGTGTGAGGAGGCGCGAGATAACTCTCTGCAATGCTCTTGGCTTCGGTACGAATGCGCACTTCCAATGCTTTAGAAAAAGCCTCTGTAGCCAGCACATCCGCGCGCTCATGGGCGTCCAATAATCGCTCATAGTCTTCACGTGGAAATTTCGCGTCAATCGGTAGCCAGACTGGTTCGCCATCTTGGCCACCGCGACCAGGAAAGCGAATGGCGAAATCAACACGCTGGTTACTACGCGGTTTGGTTTCTACTTGCTTGGCATATTGTTCAATGGTGAGGACTTGTTCTAACAAAGCTTCTAGCTGAACTTCGCCAACAATGCCCCGAGTTTTCACATTGGTGAGGACGCGTTGTAAGTCACCTACGCCTTGTGCCAGTTTTTGCATTTGGCCTAAGCCGTTGTGCACTTGCTCTAGTCTCTCTGCAACTTGCTTAAAACTTTCTGACAAACGCTTTTCTAACGTCGTCTGTAATTTTTCGTCGACCGTGCGACGCATTTCATCTAGCTTTTCGTTATTGCTTTTTTGTAATTGCTGCAACTGTTGGTGCAAAGTGTCACCCACAGACTTTTGCATCAGGCTGAGTTGCTGAATTTGGCTTTGCTGAAATGTCGCCAAGTTTTGCGTGAGTTCTTGACGCGCGTCTCGCGATGCCTCTGTCACTTCAAGACGGAGAGCTCTTTCTAAACGGTCTAGCTTTTCGTCCAGGTATTTTTGAATGTCTGGCACTGCATCCGACTGTTTTTCAAACGACCTCCATAGCAATACAGCCAATAAAAGAAGGCTGACAACAACCAGCGCTATCACCACAGAAAATTGCGTATCCATATCAACGATTCATTTGTAGTTTGCGCGTCCACCAAGGCGTTATAGCGGGCAACAGCACCAATGTCCAAATTACCACCCACGCAACAATTGGAAGTAATAGAACCATTTTTGGAAACTGGGCTGCGACGATCACGGCCAACACAACAGGAATGACACCTGTCTCGCGGACAGCGCATAAAAATAATTTTTCTGCAGAACTGATGTTGGTGGGCAATAACGAAACCCATACGGCAATGGGTCTGGCTAAGAACATCAAGACGCAAGATGCAACCAAACCTAACCCTGCCGTGTCAACCAGTTGGTTCAAGGATACAAAGGGACCAACCATCATAAAAATAGCAGGCTTGGCAATACTCTCAATTTTGAAATCTAGGCGTTGTAAAACTGGCTGAAACGCTGGGTCCTTATGGGTGAAATTAGCCAAAAGCCCAGATACAAAAACAGCCAAAAAGCCATTCCCGTGAAGCACCTGCGCTATCACAAAGGTCAGCAATGGAATGGCTATCAAACTGGCAACGGCATGTGCACCGTCAGGAATATCCAAATGGAATTTGCGCAGTTGGTAACGCTCCAACATCTGCATAGACCCCCAACCCAGCACTCCCGCTAACATGCCAAATCCAATTTCATTGGCAAGCAGTGTCAAGGTCGTCGGGTTTAACAAACCTTTTGCTAAATCTAGCGAATCGTTCAAGGTAGCGCCAGCCACTATCAATGCGCATGTAGCTGCAGTAAAAATGGCGCCCAACGCGTCATTGATGGCGCTCTCGGCAATCGCCAAATCACCCACACGCTGATATTGGTCTTTGAAAGTCAAACGCTGCAAGGTAGGAATCAAGGCGGCGGGGTCTGTCGATCCAACACTGGCTGCCACTAAGGCAGCTAGCGTTGG
>CANBZB010000012.1 GCA_947373745.1 Burkholderiales bacterium
TTCCCCAGTAACAGGTAAGCCTGTTGCTGGCGAAGCTGTGCCCAAGCCCGTTCAAGCAGCGGCCAAAGCGGAAGAGGTCGTGAAGGCCAAACCGCAAGAACCCGCCCCACAAAACTCCAAGAAATTGACGTCTGACAGCACCGATATGAGTTATTCGGTGGATTCAACCGCGAGTGCCTTCACTATCAAAATTACCAATAAATCTTCGGGTGAAGTCATCAGGAAACTCGATTTCAAAGGGTTTTCGCCAGACGTTCACCTGAGTTCGAAATTGATGGGTACCTTGGTTGACGTTAAAAGCTAGCTGTAATTAGTGCATTGATCGACACAAATCTAAGTTAAGCGAGAGGCTTATTTCTTAGGCGGTTTACCACCACTTTTCACGCATTCATCCATCGAACTGAAGGGTGTGAAGTTTTTGGTTTTATCGTAGTGCGGGCTACTTTTGTCGTGGCAAATACCCGAATCCGATTTTTTGACTGGGTCTGCCGCTGGGGCAGGTGCTTTGGCACCCGCAGGTAATTTGCCACCGCTTTTTATACATTCATCCATAGTATTAAATGGGGTGAATTTTTTAGTATTGCCATATGAACTACTGGACGCATCATGACAAATGCCGCTGTCTGACTTTTTAACTGCTGGGTCAGCAGCAAATGCAGAAAATGCGACGATCGTGGCAAGTGCAATGAGGGCTTTATTGAACATAGGTATATCCTTCGTGTGTGTAAAAAATCACTTTTAACTTTAAATCATATTCAGGCTTGATACATGCCCGCCTTTCTAAAGGATAACCCTAGCTAACAACCTGTACATAATCTCACACGAAGTATTGGAGAAAAAACATGAAAAAACTAATTGTGAGCCTGATGTCAAGTTTGTGCCTCTCTATGGCATGGGCTTGGCCGGACAAACCAGTCACCATCATCGTTCCGTTCCCGCCTGGTGGTTCAACTGACTTAATTGCTCGCACGCTTGCACCCAAACTTCAAGAAAAATTTGGTGGAACTTTTATTACGGATAACAAAGCAGGTGCGACGGGAACAATTGGTGCGGCTATCGTTGCCAAAGCTCCAGCTGATGGACATACTTTATTTGTTTCCTCATTAGGGCCTTTTGTCATAGCGCCCCATTTGTTACAAAAGGTCTCTTACGACGCGCTCAAAGATTTCGACTACATCACGATTGCTGTGCAAGCACCTAACGTGTTGGTCGTTCCTGCCAATTCACCCCATAAGACCATGGCACAGGTCATTGCGTACTTAAAGGCGAATCCAGAAAAAATGACATTTGCTTCTTCTGGAAATGGCAGCAGCGACCATCTCACTGCTGAATTATTCTGGTTGCAAACCGCTACATCAGGTATCCACGTTCCTTACAAAGGTGGTGGCCCCGTTATGACCGATTTATTAGGCAGCCAGGTGGACTCTTCATTCATGAACGTGAATACGGCCATGCCACAAATTTTGGCGGGTAAGCTGCGTGCGCTCTCGATTACCAGCGCGAAGCGTTCACCTTTGCTACCCAACGTTCCAACTTTGGAAGAGTTAGGAATCAAAGAGGCCAACGTTTACTCATGGCAAGCTGTAGCCGCACCCAAGGGTTTGCCTGCAGAGCTGAAGTCAAAGCTTCATGCCGCCATCGTGTCTAGCCTGAATGACCCGCAAGTCAAACCTAAGTTGCTCGAACTGGGATTTGAAATTGTTGGTAATACGCCTGAGCAATTCACCGCTTACCAAGCCGCTGAGTTTGCCCGTTGGAAGAAATTGATCGAAACCCGCAACATCAAAGCCGATTAAATTTTCTGCATAGATTGCTGAAATGCAATAACTGTGTTCTCAGGCGACTCAGACTCCGTGATTGCCCTCACGACTGCGACTGAGCCCACACCCGTTTTCAAAACTGCAGGCAATCGATCAAGGTCTATTCCGCCAATGGCCACTAGCGGATAGCTTTGCATGAGGTGCGCATAGCATTCCAACCTACCAAGCCCTTGCGGCGCAGTCACCATGCGCTTGAGGGTGGTTGGAAACACTGCACCTAAAGCGATGTAACTAGGTGAATGGCGATCCGCCAAAAGCATTTCTGCATACCCGTGCGTGCTTAACCCTAAGCGCAACCCTGCAGATCGAATTTTTTCTAAAGATGCCTCTTGCATGTCTTCTTGCCCAAGATGAACGCCGTAAGCACCTGCAGCTATGGCTTCTTCCCAATGGTCATTGATGAAGAGCAAAGTGTTCGTACCTTGTACTGCTGCAACAGAGGCAGCTATTTCTTTTAGAACTGCGGCTTTGTCGTCTGATTTAAAACGCAACTGAACGGTGGGGACGCCCGCTTGCGCCATGCGCGACACCCATTGTGCGTTTGGTAAAACTGCATAAAGCCCCAGTTGTTTTGCGCAGGGTGCAAAAGCATTGCTTCTAGGAAAGGGCGATATGCCAAAGTCACTTGGGTGCGATGGCCAAAGCGCGATATCAAAAGCACCCAATCGCTCACTTTGTGTTTGCCATGCGTGCATGATGCACTGGGCGTCGTGTTCAACAAAGCCCAACATGCGGCAACCCGCAAGTACGCCTTGCATATCCATTGAAAGTGACGCGCTACGCTGCGTAACCGTCGCGTCACCCATACATTGTGAATAGGTCAGTCCTTCACCGACTTTTAAATGGTCATAGCGGATTGCAATGGCTTGTGCAATATCGGAGACAGACGGATGGTGGCGAGTGGTGTTCATGTGTGGTGCCAAAAAGGAGTTCCCAAAACAGGCGTACTAGGCTGCGCAGAATCTTGCGCTTGCATAGCACCAGCTAGAAATGCGTCATGCCCCGCTTGAACAGCATCAGCGAATGCGCCTGCCATCACGACTGGGTCTTGTGCCAAAGCTACTGCGGTGTTGAGTAACACGGCGTCGTAACCCCACTCCATCACTTGACATGCGTGTGAAGGAAGGCCTAAGCCTGCATCAACGATCAGCGGCACTTGCAAACGCTCCCTGAGTGTGCGCAATGCTGTTGGATTGACAGGCCCTTTGCCTGTGCCTATGGGCGCTGCCCATGGCATGACAGCTTGGCAACCGACATCGACCAATCGTTGGCACAGCACCAAATCTTCGGTGCAATAGGGCAGTACTTTGAATCCTGCTTTGATGAGTCGACTGGCGGCTTCAGGCAAATTTAAGGTATCGGGTTGCAAGGTGTAATCGTCACCAATCAACTCGAGTTTGATCCAATCTGTATTGAAAACTTCACGTGCCATTTCAGCTGTCGTGATAGCTTCTTGCATGCTATGACAACCTGCCGTGTTGGGCAGCACTGGCACCTTGGCTTCGCGAAGCAAGTTCCAGAAACTTTGCGATGCTTCGCCACCAGCACCTGTCTGACGACGTAATGATGCGGTCAACATGGCGGGTTGTGCCCGTTCGATGGCAGCCAGTAAGACACTAGGTGACGGGTAGCGTGAAGTGCCTAAAAGTAGACGACTCGAAAATGTCTCGCCGTACAGGGTGAGGGGTGAAGTAGTAGACATAGGTAATTCCATGGACATTAACCGCCCGTAATAGGTGCGATGAGTTCTATCTGGTCGTGCGGCTGCAGGGCATGGCTGGCGTATTGGGTTTTGGGAACAAACTGCAGATTGACCGCAGCAGCAAATGGCGGCGTAATACCGACGCATTGAACGGCGTCCGCTAAAGTGGCATTGACTGGCAGTTCGTGAGGCACTTGGTTGATAAGTACTTTAATAGTGGTTGATTCAGGCATGTTCAAACTTCAAAGCAAATTGATCGGCGAGTGTTGTCTTGTGTGACTGCACCCACTCTAAAACAATATCCAACATAGCCGGTGCAATTAAAAAACCATGCCTGTATAAACCATTGATCTGCAATGTGCGGGCACCGAGTTGGCGGAAGGCGGGCAGATTGTTGGCCAAGGTGGGCCTAGCTTGGGTACTGATTTCCAATATACGAGCCTCAGCAAAACCACTGTGTACGGTGTAGGCCGCGCTGAGCAGTTCCAAAGTCGATCGCACACTTGCAGGTGAAAGATCTTCTGTTTCGATTTCAGTCGCACCTATAACAAACACATGGTCTGGCTTGGGTGCTATGTAGATAGGGTAGCGCGGATGAATCAAGCGCGTAGGCCGTTGTAATGTCACATCGGGTGCGTGCAAACGAATGACTTCACCGCGAACACCTCGCAATGCCTTCCATTCTTGTCTGGCGCCCAAACCTCGGCAGTCAAACACCCAGTCGGGTTGTCCTTTGGTGCCTGGAGTGAAATCTTCGGGCGCTTTGGCGATATTCCAATGTAGGCCAACCTGTTGCGTTTGAAGACTCTCTAGTAATGCAGCAAGCAATTGGCGATTGTCTAATTGACCTTCCTCAGGTAAATAAAGGGCGTTTTGGAACCGATCTTGCAATGCAGGCTCCATGTCGGCGAGAGCTGCATTACCAAGAGATTGCAAAGCAGGCAAGCTCGGCAATTGGGTTTGGGTGCGAGTGAGTAATTGGGCAAAGCGCTGCGCTTCAGCGGCATCTTGGCGATGCCAAACAATCAGGGTGCCGTTTTGTTGAAAGAAAACAGCATGTTGCAATTCTTTTAATAGTTCGGGCCAACGCTTGAGAGCATGTTGCCCCATGCGCACGACGGGCAACTCAGTAATTGCGGACTCTGCAAGTGGGGCCAACATAGCCGCAGCAACACGGGCAGCAGCACCTAATGCATCTGAACCCTGCGCCTCGTAAACATCTACACGATGCCCCAGACGCGCCAAGCTGTGGGCTAGCAACCGTCCCATCAAACCGGCACCTAATACAACGCTGTGGCATTTGTTAGTCATCAATTTTGTAGTCCGTATAGAGAGTTAGCCAAGCATTGCGCATAATGACGCGTATGACTAACCAGCAACCTCATTTTTCTAAGCACTACGCCCGCGTTTTGACTATTGCAGGATCCGACAGCGGGGGTGGCGCAGGCATTCAAGCTGACTTGAAAACCTTTGCTGCCATGGGCTGTTACGGCATGACTGCCATCACAGCTTTGACTGCACAAAATACCAAGGGCGTACAAGGTATTCACGGCATACCCGCTGAATTTCTGAAAGCACAAATTCAATCTGTCATGGACGATATAGGCGTTGATGCCATCAAGATCGGCATGTTGCACGCGCCTGAAATTGTCGATGTGGTGGCTTGGGCAATCGACCACTACCAATTGAAAAATATCGTGTTGGACCCCGTGATGGTGGCCACCAGCGGAGACCGCTTGATTGCCAGCGAAACTGTGCAAGTTTTGGTGCGGGAGTTGTTTCCTCGCGCGACGCTCATCACCCCCAATTTGGACGAAGCGGTTTTGCTGTTGGGTCGTGAGATATCGGATGCTCGTGTGCTGGAGACTGCAGGCCACGATTTGTTGGCAATGGGTGCGCGTGCTGTTTTGCTCAAGGGCGGGCATTTGCCTGGCGATGATGTGGTGGATTTGCTGGTCCAGCCCAATACGCCTGCTGAGCGTTTGGCTTCGCGCCGTATTCACAGCCACAATGTGCATGGAACGGGATGTACATTGTCTTCTGCGATTGCAGCCCACTTGGCTTTGGGCTTGGGTTTGTCTGAGGCGGTGCACTGTGCGCGTCAATTCATCGTGCAAGCGATTGCCCATGGTGCAGACATCACCACGGGTCACGGTCATGGACCTTTGAACCATGGTTTTGCGCCAGTGCCTATGCATGCTGTGCATGGTTAAGCCATCACCAATCCGCCGTCGACAACCAATACTTGTCCGGTCATAAATTGGCTTGCATCTGACGCTAAAAATAAAACAGGCCCGGCTATGTCTTCTGGCGTAGCTATCCGACCTAGTGGGGTCTGGGCGATCAACATATTCTTAACCGATTCCTTGGTGTGCGCGCTAGAGGCGGTAGGGCTGACCAAGCCTGGTGCAACACAGTTCACACGGATACCTAATGGCCCCAGCTCAGTGGCTAAATTTCTACTAAAGCCCACTAATGCAGATTTGGCCGTGGTGTAGTCGTTATATGGAATGCTAGGTCTGTAGACCAAGTCACTCACTATATTGATGATGCTTCCTTTAGCGCGTTGGCGCATTTGGGGAATAACAGACTGACAGACGGTGTAAGCAGCGCCAACAGCGCCATCAAACTGGGTTTGGTAGTCAGCCCACGGTGTTTCCCAAAAACGTTTGCGGTTTTCAGGGTCAAACGTATAAGGGCTGAACGCATTGTTCACAAGGATATCGATACGACCAACTTCTAGCAGGGCTTGCGTGACCATATCTTGCACAGCTGATGGTTCGCGCACATCGGCTTGCAGAGCTAGGGCCGTGCCACCGAGTTGCTCGCAGACATGCACAACATCACGGGCTGCGTTTGCATTAGTAAGATAGTTCACCAATACACAAGCGCCCTCAGAAGCAAATGCTTTGGCAATCGCTGCACCAACCCCTCGACTAGCACCTGTCACCAGAACTGTTTGATTGTGAAAACGCTTGAAAGACATCTTATTTTTTTCCTGGAAGCAGGTCTTGGCTGATCACTTCTGTGACCTTGATGTCGCGTTGAATCAAACCAAATGCCCTGTAAGCGTTGGCGCCTTTTTGAATCACGCCCATATCAAAAGCACCTAAACCTTTTTGTTGGGTCATAGGTGAAACACTGGTTGCGTTGCGTAGCTTGATAACTTCTAAATTAGCAGCTTCATTTTGGCCATCCAAAGCAAATTTAACAGCAAGCTTGGCGGCTTCTTGGGGCGAACGCATCATCCATTCAGCACTATCTTGGTAGGCGTTTAGAAAACGCTTTAAAACATCTTTCTTTTGTTGGTAAGTTTCTTCCCGCACCACAAAAAAATCGCTTGAAATATTCACGTAATTTTTAACTTCCATCACATTCACGTCACCCAAGCCTTTTTGCTTGCCAACCAGTAAACCTGTGTCGGTGGCAGCGGTTGCATCTACTTGGCCTTGCATCAGGGGCAAGAAGTTCAACAAGCCAGTGACTACGATGGTCACATCAGCTTCTGTAAGGCCTGCTTGGTGCAACAAGATTTGCAAGTTCTGCCGAGTCCCGCTGGCTAAGCTATAAACACCAATGCGTTTGCCTTTGAGGTCGGATGGTTTTGTGATGTTTTGGCTTTTAAGCGAAACTAAATTAAAAATATTTTGCGGGTAAATATCGTAAATAGCCCTTAGTTTCTCTCCCTTGTCGATGGCGGTAAAAAAGGAAGCTGGATCAGTGAACGCTACATCGGCTTGCCCGCTCAACAGATTGCGTATGGCATCTGCGCCGCCCGCACCAGGAATAAAGCCCATCTCGATACCTTTGGCTTTAAAGAAGCCTTTGTCTTCCTCGACCAATAAATTGGTAATTTCAGTAATAGGCTTGCCCCAACTTGCAACCACAACTTTGTCTAGCTTTGCTGGCGTTTGGGCATGGCCTATTACTGGACCGAGTAAAGCCCAAGCACAGGCCATGGTGCTTGCGATAGCCAATCGGATGGAAGGAAGTACAAAAGACATGCAAAACTTTCTGAAAAATAAAAACTATGAAATGCGCCGCTCAAACGCAAGGACTACCCAATAGCTGGTGAGGCCAAGCACAGTAATCACCACCAACACAGCAAACATCAAGGGGGTGTCCATTGATCCTTGGGCCGCAATGATCAGTGCCCCAAGGCCTTTAGACGATCCAATGAATTCTCCAACGACAGCACCTACCCAGGCCAGTACAACGGCAACCCGAAAGCCAGCCATGATGCTTGGCAAGCTGGTTGGAATTTTTAGATGCCAAAGGGTTTGCCATTGGCTAGCGCGCAGCATTTTGAATAGTTCTAACTTTTGTGCGTCGACTAGCTGCATGCTGGTCACGGTGTTCTCAAGCAAGGGAAAGAAGCAAATAAGCGCTGTCATCACAATGGTTGGTAATACCCCAAAGCCAAACCAAACAATAAATAGGGGGGCGAGCGCGAGTTTGGGTACGACTTGACTCAACACAACGTATGGCATCAGCAGCGTGCGCAAATATCGTGATTCACCCAAAACAATACCACCCGCACACCCAAGCATTCCGCCCAACAAAATTCCCCAAAATACCTCCACCAATGTCTGCCATATATGGGGCCAAAGATAGCCGTTAGCAAGACTTTTCCACAATACATCTGCTATGCGTGTTGGAGCCGGTAAGACCAATGGGGAGATGCCTTGAAAGCGCACGCCTAACTCCCAGAGCATTAATACCAATACACCTAAGGTGAAAGTTCCGAGGAGTGGATTGCGTTTCATGCCGATTCCTCCATGGCACGGCGCAAGCGGGCACTGTAGTGATTGAACTCTGGACTATGGCGTATGGCATTGCGACGTGGTTGTGGCAAGTTGATCTCCAGAGTGAGATGTATTTCTCCCCCATCCATCACTGAGACGTGGTCGCCCAGATAGACCGCTTCGCCAATATCGTGCGTCACAAATAAGATGGTTGTTTTATGTTCGGCACAAATTTCCATCAAATCGTGTTGAAGTTCTTCGCGGGTGATGGCGTCCAATGCTGCAAAGGGTTCGTCCATAAACAAGATACGAGGACTTGTAATCAAGGCCCGCGCAATTGCAACCCGACTTTGTTGGCCGCCTGACAGTTCTGCTGGTTTGTTGTGCGTTTTGTTTCCAAGTCCTAGGCCTTGCAACAAATCCTTCGCTTTCTCTAGGTCTGAAGTTTCAATTTCTCTGTGCAAGGCAATGGGCAGCAGCACATTGTCTAAAACGTGTAGCCACTCTAGAAGGGTAGGGCGTTGAAACACGAAACCCATGTCGTTGTGTGGGCCATCTAGTGGTTTGTTGTTCCACAACACTTCACCTCGTTTGGGTAAAAGCAATCCTGCTGCTAATTTAAGCAGGCTGGTTTTTCCACACCCGCTGCGTCCTACCAAGCAATGGAATTCACCTGGTAATAAATCTAAATTGAGATTACGTACCGTATCTACAACGTCGGTATAAGCAAACCATACATCGTGAAGACGCAGAAGCTTCTGAGCCTTGGGTTCGATGGTGGCAATAACAGAATCAGATTTCATAACTGGTTAACTGATTCGCAGCAGCTTCGGTCGAGGCTTCAATGTCGACCATATTTACCAAATCCAATAAGCTAAATCGTCCATCGTGATGCCAGCCGGCAGCAGGCGAGGTCATTTCTCCAATCGCGCAAATGCGTGTGACGCCAGCGTGCGCTAAGGCATCGCCTACTGAAAGCATTGTTTCTGGATCTGTCGCTAGTCCTACTGTTTGTAAATATGGGCGTTGCTGGGCTATTAAAGGCATGACATCTTGCAACGCGTCTACTGCAACTACGGTGACACATCGATTGAGTGGGCTAGGTTGAAGAGGGACGGGCGCATCGCTGTAAACCACAGCGAAGCTGTCTTTTTTATCTCCCAAAACCTGTACGTTCGGCGATTTCAGCATTGCAAATTCGTGTGACTCGCGCCAAGCACTGATGCTGGAGGCCTCTTCTAATGCCATAACGGGTCTTGGGTATTTATGCGCCAATGCAGCCAGTTCACTTGCCAGTGACTGCGCAAATTCAAGCGGACTCACTTGAGCGCCACGTTCAACATAGAACATTTGCGGTGAGTAACAACCTTGCTGTTCATACCGTGCGATATCTAGCGCTGCTTGCGCAGCAACCCGTTTTGCGCGAAGAATAGACAGGGCAGATGCCGACACCATGCCAAAACTCAATTTATGGCCGTGCGGTAAAAAGCGCGCGGTGACAGGTACTTGGTTTTGGATAGCAGACAGCGCACTGTTTCCACCGTAGGCAAGCACGATGTCGGATTGTTGGAATACATGGCTGGCAATATGGGTGTCTTCACTGGGCCACCAAATAATAGACAAGCCATCTGCAAGACGCGGTTCAATCTCTGCCAAAACTTTGGCAAAAATAGATGCACAGATAGGTTCTGCACGCGACACCTTGCCAACCGTACCAGCTTTAACCAACAGCCCCGAGATCAAGCTCCATAAGGGCAAGCCAGGGACGTTCCCTGCCCAAATATGTGTGATGAGGTCTGCACCTAACGCCTTGGTCCATCCCCCGGTGATGCGAGGCTGAAATGCATCCAGCATTTTTGGATTGGTGAAGTCTTCGGCAATGAATCGATGCAGCTGCAGTGCACGGAACGTTTGCAAATACTGGCTGAAGTTGTGGTGCAACATGGTTGCGTCCATACCTGTGGCGATGGGCAAAAGGGTGTCTAGGCGTTGTCTGTCTGCATGGTTGACGTCGAGCAATCTGAGAATGGCTGAATCAATGGCACACACAATATCTGACACAGCCATTGTTTTGATTTGCGATTGAGCGGCTTGTTTTACATGCTGCGTCACCGATAGCATTTGTGCAGGCGTCAAGCTGGGGACTTTTACCTCCAATCGCATATCGCGGCTGCCATATTCCAGCAAATGCCAAGCAAGGTTTTCGTTCGCAATGCTCGGAACGTAGCCTGCGGTGAAACGCAATACGTTCATAGTCGCGCCGCCTGCAGAAAATTTTCTACGGCCAAAGAACATCCTTTTGCTTGTGCTCCTTGTGCGCGTCCTAGCAAGATAAATCCATCGTCCGTTGCGATGCCAACGTCTTCTGTCAAGATGGTTGTCACGGAGTTGTAGTTGGCTAAATCCGTATGGACCAAGATTCCACGCTCACCCTTAGGCATTTCTTGACCACTGATCGGATCAACGATTCTGGTGCGTATCCAGTGCGGTCCTCTTTTGACAGATGGGGTTGCGGTGTTTCCTGCATCGTATAACTGGGTGCTGAGCTCAGTCATGCCATACATGTTGAAACACTGCGAACGTGAAACGCCAAATTTATTAGATAGCTGGTTGTAGAAACTATCTATCTCAACCTCACGCGATTGCCCCTTAAAACCGCCAGTGTCAAACAGCCAACTAGTTGCGGGAAGTTTGAAATTGAGGCCCTTCGCATCAAGGGCATCCATGGCGTGAACCAAGCTGTAACTAGCACCAAGGAGGGCGATAGGCTCGTGGGTCTTCTGAGTCTCTTGCAGGGTTTGTGTGAGTCCGTCTATGTCAATGCCATCAGCCCCTATGAAATATTGGCTGTTTGGCGTGCCAAAGTGCTCCAGTGCTAACCGGAGGTAATGCGCAAGAGATGAGTTGGGCATCATGTCTACGCTTGGAAAGAGAATTCCAATACGTATTTTTGATTTTTGAGACATCAACTGCCGCTGGAAATTCAATCGCATTGACGTGTTGTAGACCAAGAGCGATGGGTGGTAGTGACGGCCTTTGACATCACCACGCGTTGTCCCACTGGTCATAAACACACTTTCACAGCGGTTAGTGGGTATGCATGTCAGATCTAAATCTTTAAAAGCGTTGATGGGGACTGCGGGGATATCGTGCCAATGCATCACATTACGTGGTGTTTTACCCCGCATTTGGCAAAAACGTTGGAATGGTAGGTTGCACTGCGCTTGGTGCTTAAAAAGTCGCAACGCCATCGCATTGAAGGCGTCGTCATCCACGGCTTTCAAGTGCATGAAAGCCATTAATTCGTCTTCGATGTTTGACGCGTCGTGTGCCATGTTGTCCATAAGACTGCAGCGAAACAGGGGGCTAACGCAGGATCGGAGAGTGTGGGAATAAGCCCAGTTCCGACTCTTTTGAATAGCTTCCCTGCGCGAGGATTACCTCAATCAGGTTCAAAGGGACTTTCTCAGCCAGTGCCACCTTATTGGCACTAACACCCCTAGCGGATGCGTCCCACTAGTGAACGCAACGTAATTTTAAAGGTTTTTACGGTGTAAAAAAATAGTCAACAATTTTGGATATCTGGCCCAACATCATTTCTCGACCTCTGACGACTTCGCATCCGCAGTTTTGCGCTAATGTTAGAAGTGGTGTGTTCTCAGGCATGACGATGGCATCAAAAACGACCAACTCCTTGTTAAATTTCAATACTTCTAAGGGTAGTCGTGTATCGCTCAGCATGCCAACAGGGGAGGCATTCAACAAGATATCAACACCTTCTGAATGCGGTTTACCAAGCTCTACGGTGGTCTGAGGGCTGATGGATTTCACTAAGTTGACCATGCGTTCAGTAGTTTTTGGGTTGATATCAAATAGACGCATAAGGCTGGGTTTTTCATAGGCTAGCGCGACGCAAATTGCCGAGCCAGCGCCACCCAATCCGATGAGTTGCAACCGCTTATCTTGAATAGCGATACCACGCCGTTTGAAGGCTTCTACACAACCAATTCCGTCAAAGATTTCACCGCGCCATTGCCCATCGGTCTGTTTTTTGAGTACGTTGATTGCGCCAATCCGAGTTGCTTGGGGCCCCAGATTTTTGGCTAACGCAATAGCTTTTGCCTTAAAAGGTATGGTGAAAATCAAACCATCTAAATTCTGGATACGCATGAGGTCTGGCATCACAGAATCGAATTCATCGCGTGCGATATGTATGGGTACTAGCACTGCATTATGTTGGCGTCGTTGCATTTCCCAAGTGACCATTTCTGGCGAACGGACCTGTTCAATGGGGTCACCCACAATGCCGTACACGCGGGTTTTCCCATTCACAAAATCGACTTGGTCCATAAGCATTCGTAAACGTCGTTAAAACTTTAAGTGTGTACTTTTAAATACGCTTGCATGCGGGAATGTGCCTGCTCTGGATTTAAAAACAAAGCAGCTTTATCAGCAAGCACAAAGAGATCGCATACATGCTGCACAGAGCGTGCACTTTGTTGCCCCCCCACCATTGAAAAATGCGACTGATGTCCGTTGAGCCAAGCCATGAATACAACCCCAGTCTTATAAAAACGCGTAGGTGCTTGAAAGATATGCCTTGAAAGTGCCAAAGTGGGTTCTAGAGTTTGTATAAAACCCTCTGAATTACCAAGGGCAAGTTGTCTCAAAGCATTGCTAGCTGTGGGGGCTATGGCATCAAATATTCCAAGCAAAGCATCGCTTTGTTGGTGGACTGTTTCTGCGCCTACGCCATCCCCAGCAATTAGTTCAGGATAGTTAAAGTCATCACCCGTATACATTCTGACGCCCGCTGGCAGGCGTCTGCGCATCGTGATTTCACGTTGCTTGTCCAAAAGTGAGACCTTGATGCCATCTACTTTATTTTTATATGCGTGAATGATGTCAAGCGCAGTTTGCGTAGCCCCGTCTAGATCTAGATGACCCCAATAGCCACTTAATGCAGGATCGAACATATCGCCCAACCAGTGCAGGATCACAGGTTGTTTGGCTTGCGACATGATGCGTCCATAAACTCTTTCATAGTCATCCGGACCTTTAGCAACTTTCACCAATGCGCGGCTAGCCATGATGATTAACTTTCCACCTAGGGCTTCAATTGCCTCCATTTGGTCTTCATAAGCTCGGATAACGTCGTCGACAGTTTTGACTTGGTCTGCTTCTAAATGGTCGGTGCCACAACCTGAAGCGACCAGCGCATTCGGATACTCTTTTGCGGCAAGTAGAGTGCGTTGAATTAACTCGAGGGAAGTTGGCCAGTCCAAACCCATACCGCGTTGTGCCGTATCCATAGCCTCGGCTACACCAAACCCAAGAGACCATAAATAGCGCCGATAGGCTAGGGTTGCCTCCCAATCCAAGGGGGTTTTGATCCAAGGGTCTGCCGCCGCAAGGGGGTTAGAAACCACATGGGCAGCCGAGTAAACAATGCGGTTGAAACTAGGAGTTTCTTTGGGCGTCGCCATTACATTAGCCAGCATGGTGTAGCTATAGCGATGTCCTTGGTTGTTGATTAATTGAATATCCATTGAAATAAGTCCTATACGTGCGAAGCATGACCTAACGGTTGCATGCGCGAAAAGTCTGGCATAACGGCACTGGCAAAACCAGGGCACGCCAAAGATGCAATATGTAAGCGGCCTTCTGAAATCTTTACGCGGGTAGCGCCGAACGAGTTTTCATATAAGTCACCGTGATTTTGTAGAAAATCGGCTTGTTCTTGCTTTGAACTCGACACCAGTCCGTTGACATAGTGGTGCCCATTTCTTTCCACATGGGTAATACCTAATAAATTAACCAACGCCAAATCTTGTTGAATGCACAGTCCTGCTTGGACAGTCAAGTCTTCCCCGGACATAAAGAAGTGCCTATTGTTTCCGTGGGTATTCCATTGTTGGCATCTGGCAGCATTCAAAAATGATTTGTAGATGCCCTTACACGTTTTACTAGAAATACCTGAGTAACCTTTGTCTCTGGCCAGAGTGAAGGCGTCCAGCGTTCCATCTGACTCGTCCATGATGACGGGTAATCCCAAGGCCATATCAGATAAGTCAGTATCAAGCGCATGCGCACGGCTAATCGGCTGCTCTACAAACATGATGCTATTGACCATACGATTGAGCGCTGGCGTAGCACGCATGGTGGAGAGTAATTCCGCAACTTCCCCTGCATTTTTATATTGTTCATTACCATCGAGTGAGGCGAAATAAGGCGCATTGATGCGATCAAGAACCGAAGCAATCGCTGTCAATCTAGAGATGTCTTTATCCAGTTGGCCACAGACCTTGAGTTTGTAATAACGGTGGCCATAGTGTTCAACCACTTGTTCCAATGTTTCAGGTAGTGCGTCGTTGACAGGTTCGGTAACGTCTGCAGCAGTAATTGCATCGACCATGCCTACAGTGTGACGGGCGTGGATTTGGGTTGCCGGTGTAAGTTGATTTAGAAAAGAAGAAAAATTCATACCGCGAAATTGCGGATGGCCATCGTGCATACCTACTGCATTAGATTGCATGACTTGGTAAAACGACAGATTGCTTAAACGGCACAGCGCGTCTAAAACTGCTTTGTCTATGAGGGCATTGCCGTAACTTGCTAGTAGGGGGTTGTATCCTTTGGAAGCGCAAACCTTCAAATGCGCATCGTGGTGTTTTATGAAATGTCCAAATGCAGTGTCTAAAGAGCTATCGCTCAAATACGCTTGTTTGGCAATACGTAAGACATCGCGCTCTTGTTCAAAATTTTCATCATCTGTGAGGTTGGGATTTTTGTCAAACCACTTGGGTGCAATCATTTCCGCAGTAGCGCCCCATGCACTTTTCCCATCTGCAGTTTCAATGCATACCCGAACAAATGCTTGAAAACACTTACGCAAAGTCACGATGCCAAAACGAAAGGGCATCCTCAAAACGACTGGTGTCTCAAGTAATTCGATTTCTACGATTCGAAAAGTAGGTTGCATACGAGGTGGCTTTAGGTTTTACTGACTTTCAGAAAGGCCTTTTAAATATCCAATAGAGTGGGCCGCACACGCTTGGCCATCCGGTTGGTAATCAAAGGGCTCTATGGCGATAGCGCCTTGGTAATCATTTCGATCAAGCGCGCGCAAGATGGAACCAAATTTCATGTCGCCTTGCCCAGGACCTCTTCGGTTGGGATCATTCAGTTGTACGTGAGCAATATGACCACTAGGAAAAAATTGGTCAATTACATCGGCAATAGAAGTAGTTTCGGCTAACCCCGCTGAACTGGTGTCCAGCATGGTTTTTAGTGCGGGATGGTTGACTGTTTCAACGATGTCAATGGCTTGAGCCAGTGTGTTGATGAGCGGTGTTTGGTCTGCCGATAAGGGTTCTATGCAATAAGTAACACCAAATTGATGCGCACTTTGTGCAGCCAGAGCAAAAAAATGCGTAGCTAAAGCTAATGCCTCGCTATGGGTTTGTCCGCTTTCAATTAATCGTTGCTTTGGTGAACCATGTACCAAATACTTACCGCCCATTGCGGAGCACAACGCACAGAGATGATGGATAAATGCATGGGTATTTTGTTGGATGCGCGCATCCTTTGACGTGATGGACAAGCCTTCGGGCTTAACGAGTAGCCAATGTAATCCAGTGATTTGCAATCCATGGGAGTGGGCAATTTGTCTAAAATTTTTGGCTTCATCCACCGTGATGCTGTGCGGATCTTCGCGCAATGTGAAAGGTGCAACCTCGAGTCCTACATATCCTAGGGAGGCAGCATATTGACATTGCGCTTCAAACGAAAGTGGTTGTAACACTTCGTTGCATAGTGAGAAGGAGTACGCGCGCATACCAGTTCAAGCATCAAGCAGATTTGCGAGAGAACATATTTTTGAATGATTGCCAACCCAAGGTCACGCGCTGATTAACGGCAGGGATGTACATCAGCATGGTGAAAAGTGTGACCAAAGCTAAAGCTGTACAGATGGGGCGAACAAAGAATGGTTCCAAGCTTCCATCTGAAAGAACCAATCCGCGACGCAAACTCTTGTCTAGCAATTCACCCAAGACGAGGCCTAAGACAAATGGTGCCATTTCATAACCGCGACGGCGCAAAAAGAATGCTCCGATTCCAATGAGGATCATGCAATACACATCAAATAGCCGCGATGAAATGGCAAACGCACCTACTGTGCACAAGACAAAAATGATGGGCATCAATACAGTGCGCTTAACACGTAAGACCAATAACAAAGGTCTCACCATGAATAAGCCAAATAACAAAATACTAAATGTGGCAATCGTTGTCATAGCGACAACGTCATATACAAACTGAGGCGTTTTGATCATCAACATCGGCCCAGGCTGGATACCGTGAATGATCATCGCGGCCATCAAAACGGCGGCTGGTGCCGAGCCAGGTATACCCAACGCCAAGGCTGGAATGATGCCTCCAGGTATTGCAGACATGTCACCTGTTTCAGCAGCCATCAAACCATCGATAGATCCTTTACCAAATTTTTCTCTTTCGGGGCTCACGGCTTTTGCTGCGGCATAGGACATCCAAGCGCCTGAGTCCTCTCCGATACCAGGCAAGATGCCTGTGACTACCCCAATGACGCCCGAACGAAATACAGTACGCCAATATTGCGCAACTTCCCTAAATCGCGGTAATACGGAGTCTCGCATTTCAACGATTTTGCGTTCGATAGGGTCTGCCAATGTGGTGAGTACCTCAGCAAATCCAAAAGCTCCAATCAAGGCGGGTATCAATGAAATCCCGCCTGACATTTCATCCCAACCAAAGGTAAATCGGTTGTAGGCATAGAGACCTTCTTGTCCGATTTGCGCAATCAGCAAACCTAAACAACCCATGAGCCAGCCTTTGATGGGGTCTTCTCCGACAATGCTGCCTGACATGGCTACGCCAAATAGGGCAAGCCAAAAAAACTCAAATGCGCCAAAAGACAAGGCGATTTCGGCCAAAGATGGCGTGAACATGGCTAAACAAATCACCCCAAACAGAGTGCCTGTGAAGGCACCCGAAGTGGCGATGCCAATGGCACGCCCCGCTTGCCCTTGAAGTGCCAGTGCATAACCGTCAGCACACGAGGCGGCATTGGCTGCAGTGCCGGGAATATTGAGCAAAATAGCACTGCGACTTCCGCCGTACAGTGTGCCCACATAGGCACAAATCAAAATCAAAATTGCATCGTTAGGCGCCATTTTGATAGTTAATGTGGTGAGCAAGGCAATGCATAGCGTGGCAGATAAACCCGGCATGCAACCCACCAAAATTCCAATGAATGCACCCCCTAAGCCATACGATAAAGACCAGAAATTTAAGAAGCTAAGGTACGAGGCACCTAGCATTTGCAGACCGTCAAGCATTGCGTTTATCCAAATGTTCGGGTTTAGGGGAGTCTGACAAGAAAAAATTCTTGGAAGACGAGCATGATGGTGAAGCCTGCACACAAGCCGATCACTGCTGCCATGAATAATCCGCGCTTGACGGTGTTGCTCTCTTTGAGTTGGTCAAATTGCAAAACGCCAATGGTTATGGTGATGAAAACTGCAGCAGCAAGCCAAAATGGCAAACCATGACCGACTAACCCACATGAAAAACCAATGCACAAAAATAAAATGGTCCACATGCGATGGAGTTCGTGACGGATGGCAGGCGTCAGCGGTTTCTTTTCCTGTGGTGCAAGCGCATGGCGTGAGATGGAGCGATAGGCCATAAGCAGACCAAAAAGCACAATAGCAATTCCTAAGCAGCCCGGCAGCAATCCGGGGATGGTGTAAGGATTGATATCTTGATTTTCTAGGCGATCCATCCGCAAGGATTCGACTAACGTTGCCAATCCAACTGCTATCCAGACGACCGATTGAATCAAATCACCACGCGGCGAAATTTTTCGCGCGTGGGCGATTTGGGCAGATGCATCTAGGGCTTCTTGTGTCTCTTGCGTCATATGTTCGCTCTCATCTCACATTGTTATCGTGCCTGTTTAGGGCTTAGGAACTCCAACCGTATCAGGAGAGACTTTCCCTTTACCAGTCTCAAATAAAAGCCATGCGTTAGCTTGAACTGCTGGCATAGCAGCGGTTACGGATTCGGCGCCGTAATAAGGCGCGAATAAAGCACCTCTGCTTGTGGCATATTTTTTCAGCGCTTCACTTTTTGAAATGTTTTCAGCCCAAATTTTTTCAACCGTTTTGACCACTTCGTCAGGTACGCCTTTGGGAATAAAAATTCCAAAGTAGTTTGCGGGTGCTTTAAATCCAGGAAGGGTTTTAGATAAAGGTTCAATAACTCCATAACCCTCTAGGTCTAACGCCTTATCGCTAACAGTCGCTAAAGGACGAATGCGTTTGCCACGAATCATGTCTGCTTGCTCTACAGCCAATTGTGTGGTGACCTCAGTTTCTCCTGCAACTGTTGCCACTACAGCAGGATTGCCGCCGTCATAGGTGACATGGCGGTATTTGACGCCAGAAACTTTGGCTATCAAGTCCATGGCGTTATGACCAGATGAGGTGACCCCTGCAGTTGCAACCGTGACTTGCCCGGGCTTCGCTTTCATAGCGTCCAATAATTCTTTTGCATTTTTATAGGGTGTTGACGGATTTACACCTAACAACTGCACATTGGCTACGTTAAGAAATAAATGCCAATCGTTGATCCTCGTCTTTAGCATGCCAAGTGTTTCATATGCGCCTAAATCTTGTGCCGCGCCAGCCGTCCATGTGTAACCATCTTTAGGTGCATCAAGGGCACTTTTTGTTCCGATAGATCCAGAGGCGCCTGGTTGATTCACGATAACGACTTTTTGCCCCAAAGACTTCTCAATCTCTGCCGCAGTAACACGCGTTACTTGGTCAGTTGATCCTCCTGCCGCCCAAGGCACTATCACCGTGATGGGGCGATTAGGCTTCCAATCTTGTGCAAAGCTCATGCTAGATATTGCCAATGAGGCAATGGCAACTGAGAGACATTTCATTGCAAATCGTTTTTTCATATCAAATCTCCTGTTAAAAAATTTACCAACAAAAAGCAAAAACTAGGTTTTTGCACTCAACAACGAAAATGGTATGTACATAGTTATTTGTTTGTTAGATAAGACAACACAACGTCAGTCATATGCTCTAACCGCTCTTTGCGCGCAGTGGGGGCTAATAAATTGCGTCCAAAAATTGCCGAAAGCGTGTATTGGTTGGAAAGGTAAAAGTAGGCAAGTCCAGCAATGCTGATGTAGAGTTGCGCCGGGTCGACATCCTTTTTGAAAACCTTTTGTGACACGCCCTTGTCTAAGACGCTTTTGATCATGGACACAAAAGGAGTGTGCATTTTGCGAACTTCTTTTGACTTTTTGAGATGTTTGGCTTGGTGCAAATTCGCACTATTGAGAAGAGTCAAGAATTCTGGATGCTTGAGGTAGTAACCCCATGTGAGCGCAATGAGTTTGCGAATAGCTTCTACGGGCTCTTCTTGCTCTAGTGCCAAAGCTTTTTCTGAATCACGTTTGTGGGCGTAGTTGGCTTCCAATACGGCGCAGAATAAGCCGTCTTTGTTGCCGAAATAATAATAGAGCATCCGTTTGTTGATGCCTGCTATCTTGGCGATTTGGTCTACCCGCGCACCTCCAAGTCCGCAACGCGCGAATTCGATACGTGCTGCCTGCAATATATTGGCACGACTCTTTTCTGGGTCGCGCGTGATCGGTTTGTCAGGTTTTTTTGTCATCGGGCGGTACTTCTAGATATCAGGATAGGTTGGCTGCTTTTTTGATTTGTGTCAGTTGAATCATTTGCGGTGATTTTTTGTAATGCGCATCCAACGGGTAGCAACCGGACACCATTCCATTTCTTGGGGCGGTGGTGCAGTCGCTGAAGGTGCGACACAGCCGTTTTCTTTGGAAGGTG
Source organism: Burkholderiales bacterium (assembly GCA_947373745.1). Taxonomy (GTDB): domain Bacteria; phylum Pseudomonadota; class Gammaproteobacteria; order Burkholderiales; family Burkholderiaceae_C; genus Limnohabitans. The sequence goes on from CANBZB010000012.1 coordinate 20,180, forward strand.
CGGCCAGCAAGAACATCTGCTGGCAATTCAGGGTAGGAAAGCACCATACGTCCCAGACCTACAAAATCAGTCCAACCCTTACGCACTACTGCCTGCGCCACATGCGGTAGGAATTCTTGTAAATAGGTGTACCCGCTGCCGACGAACGCCATGTTTGGAAAACGTTGTTTCAATTGTCGCACTGCATCGAGGTGTCTAGCAACACCCACAAGCGGATCTTCGGGGGGTTGGTAGCCATCTGACGGGGGGTACATGGCAGGGCGCGTGAGGTGCGGGTTGTAATAAGGGCTACCCAATGTGATGTTCATCAATTGGATATTGAGACTTTCTACAACCTCTAAAAATTCAAATGTTTCATTCAATGCGATTTGATGAGGGTCAGCTGCATTGATTCCAAAACCATATTGGTATGGCATAGACCCAGATGCATCCACTGCGATGCCAGGACCGAGTTCATCAGGGTTTGAAAGCGCCGGGTCAGGGCGGAAGGGTAAGAAATCAAATGCAGAGAGCCTGACACCTAATCCAAGTTGCGGTGCCTCTGAGCGAATGCCTGCTACCAGTTCTTTCAAGAAACGTGAGCGGTGCTCCATGGATCCACCGTATTTGCCGGTTCGTGTTTTGGCACTCAAAAACTCATGCCCTAAATAGCCATGGCAATGTTTCAGGTCTACGAATTGAAAACCGCAATCCCACGCGCGTTTTGCAGCAACTACAAAATCTTCGATCAAACGTTCGATCTCATCATCGCGCAAGACAACGATGTTTTGTGCCGGCCCAAATCTTCCATCTAACAGCGGATGGTTGAATAAGACACGTGGCTCCATCTGGTTTGTGTTGGGTTTGCAAAACCGTCCCGAATGGGTGAGTTGAAGGCCCACAAGCAAATCTTTGTCATCGCCCATCGCTTCTTTATGGGATGCAACGAGAGTCTCTCGAAGTTGCGCGATAGCAGATTGGTTTTTTGCATCCATCAGTAGCTGCTGAGGATTGGCTCGACCATCGTGTCTGACTGCAACAGCCTCACCACCCCAAATTAATTTAGCACCTGATTTCCCAAAATGGCTCCAGCGGCGGCGGGTATTGTCAGATGGACTGCCATCTGCATTGCCATCCCAGCCCTCCATGGGATGGATGGCGTACCGATTGCCTATTTTGAATGCACCCACTTGGAGTGGCTGTGCCATCGGGGACGCTTCGCCAACCAGCAACTCTTCATCGCAAGGAATGTCGAGCCCCAGATCTTGGATGCTGTTTTTAAAGTTCTCCACAGTTTGCAGAGATTTCACTTTGACAAAGTCACCAAATTTCATAAGTTAGGCCTAGGTTTGAAATCGATACATGCAAAAATTAAAAGAAATGGTTGGGTTTAAGAAAAAAACCTAAAACCAGTGCACCGTTGGGTGCGTGTGCTGTATGTCTACTTCCTGCAGGACGCCACACATAGTTGCCAGCATTTACTGCACCTTCATGGTCAACCAGAGATCCCTCTAATACCCAGCTTTGTTCAAGCTCTACGTGTTGATGGTCTGTCAAGACAGATCCAGGCTCCATCTTCGTGAGGACGGTTTGGAGGCCTGTATCTGGGTCTTCCATTAGTACTTTGATCCATATTCCTTTGAATTTGGTTTCTTTCCAAGGCAAGTCGTCCACGGTGATGTAACGGGACGACAGTGTGGCAAGTGCTTGGTGTTGCATTTCTAAACCTGGTGTGTGGACAGCCATAGAATCCTCCCTGTCATTGCATCATAACCAAACAGTTACAAATTTCGAACAAAGGTTTACCCGATAAACCCTTAACCCTCAAGAGTGCCTGGCGTGCTAATCTCAAGACATGCCCCATACACCTGCTTCTGAAGATTTAATTGACTCGCCCTATGCGGCTTGGAGACTTCTCATCACGCTGTGCTTAGTCACATTGGGAAGCAGTTGTATGTATGTGGTGGCAGTTGTGTTACCCCCAGTGCAAGCCGAATTTGGCGTTGATAGAGCCAATGCCTCTTTACCTTACACCTTGATGATGATTTGTTTGGGTGTAGGAGGTATGTGGACGGGCAAATTGGCTGATCGATTTGGCATTACGCCAGTGCTTTGGGTCGGCTCGGTTGCGGTCACAGCAGGATTTGTCATCGCTGGTTTAGCTCCAAATATTTGGGTCTTTGGATTAGCGCATGGCATTTTGTTGGGACTATTGGGAAGTTCCTCTACCTTCGCGCCTTTGATGGCCGATACCTCGCTATGGTGGAACAAACGTCGAGGCATTGCCGTAGCCATTTGCGCCTGTGGCAATTACGTTGCTGGAGCCTTTTGGCCACCTGTTGCGCAGTGGGGCATTGAAACGATTGGGTGGCGTCAAACCTATATCGGTATGGGGATTTTTTGTGGTGTTTGCATGGCTTTGCTTTCCTTCTTGATGCGTCAACGACCACCTTTGGCAGAGAGCAATTCATCCGCATCCCCTATTGCTGGAGCCATTTCTTCCCAACCATTTGGATTGCAACTAGGGCAGGCACAACTTCTTTTGTGCATTGCAGCGATTGCATGTTGTGTCGCAATGTCTATGCCACAAGTACATATCGTGGCGTATTGCGCAGACTTAGGCTACGGCGCTGCTAGAGGGGCGGAGATGCTTTCGTTGATGCTGACATGCGGAATCGTCAGCAGGCTCGTATCTGGATGGATTTGTGACCGTATTGGTGGGATTCGAACGCTGCTTCTGGGATCAACGTTGCAGGGAATAGCGTTATTGCTATTTCTTCCTTTCGATGGTTTGGTGCCGCTCTACATCATCTCAGGCATGTTCGGATTGTTTCAAGGCGGCATAGTGCCTGCCTACGCCATCATTGTTCGGGAGCACTTTCCACCCAAAGAGGCGGGCGCTAGGGTGGGGTCTGTGATCATGGCCAGCTTGGTGGGCATGGCCTTAGGTGGATGGATGTCGGGAAAGATATTTGACTTAACCGGTTCTTACCATGCCGCATTTATGAACGGCATAGCCTGGAACTTACTCAATCTATCGATCAGCGGTTGGTTGTTTTGGCGGATTCGCGCTTCAAACAGGAACTTCGCCTAATACGGTACAGCGACGAATCACACGGCTTTGGCTGTGTGGATCGTAAGGCGTCGCTTTATGCACCAAGCAACGGTTGTCCCACACAATGAGTTGGTGAATTTGCCACTCGTGTTCATAAGTGAGGTCTTTGTGAATGGACATGCGATTGAGTTCTTCAATCAATGCGCGACCTTCTTCGTAAGGCATACCCACTACATATTCCGCATGATCGCCTAAATACAAACATTTGCGACCTGTTTCTGGATGGGTACGCACTATAGGGTGATCCACTGGTGGCACAGCTTTGCGTTGGTCTTCTGTCATGGGGTCTTCGCCATGTCTGCGTGTGCGCGAAAAATCAAGGTTATGTACTGCGCGTAAATTTGCGATACGTTCTTTCCATTCTGGAGATAGACGTTCATACGCACCATACATGTCACAGAAGTGGGTTTGTCCACCTTGTCCCGGTGCTGGCATCACTTCACCGTAAATCACTGTGGCATGTCCAGTAACACGTTGCCAAGATCCATCGGTATGCCATTCCAACGTGCCTTTATCGGGATGCTTGCCATTGGGCTTGCCATCAGCGTTCAAATTGGAGAGGCGATATAACTCGGGGAAACCATCTGCATGGTATTGGTTCATCACATGGATCTGAACCTCACCAAAGCATTGGGCTAGTTTGACTTGTTGTGCTGGAGGAACTACTTGTGGCGGAAACAAAAGGACTTGGTACTGCAAAAAGGCGCGATGAATACCAGCCAAGATGTCGGGTGTCATTTCCTCTGACAGATTGACACCGCTAATTTCTGCCCCCAAGAGCGGTGTGAGCGGCCTAACAGTAAAAGGCCACTCGGTTTTTGCAGATGAAAATTTTGCATGTCCCATGTGGCTCTCCTTGAATTAGTTGGGGCAGATATAACCAGCACCCCCCGGTGCTTTGAAGCATCCGACGGATTCAGGCAGCAGCAACTTCGGTAGATACAAAACCACGTCAGGGAAGAGCACTACAAAAGCAATGGTCAAAAGGAATACGCCGTAGAGAGGCAATGACCTGACAACCGCGCGTCCAAAACCGACCCCCACATATTTAGAGGCGACCAATAGGGACAAGCCGTATGGTGGCGTAATCAAACCAAAGACTAGGGTAGTGATTAGCACTACACCCATATGCAAGGGATTGATATTTCCGATTTCGGTCAGCTTATTGATGATGGGCATGAAGATGATGATGGCAGGAACTGCATCAATAAAGTCACCCACGATCACAAACAGCACAACCAGTGAGAACATGATCATCGGACCGCTGGTACCAGCAACACTGGTGATGTAGGTGGACACGATGTCAGGGCCACGCAAATAAGCCACCATCCACCCAAATGCAGATGCTGCTGCAACAGCCGCTAATGGCAAGCTATACAAAAGACCTGCGTACATAAAGTCTCGCGGTAATTCGTACACATGGCGTGGTCGATAAATCGGAATCAAAACCAGCAAAACATAGACGGACGCGACCATACCGGCTTCCGTTGGCGTGAACCAGCCCGACAAAATGCCGCCCATGATGATGACAGGAATCATCAGCGGCATGGCGGCCTCTTTGGAGGCTAGCGCGACTTCTGAGAAAGAAGCGCGTTGTTTTTTGAATCCAGGTGGGCCCCATACGTAGCTATAGACCATTAACCCAAGTCCAATCAATACACCGGGTACAACGCCTGCCAAAAATAGACCGCCAATAGATACGTTGCCAGTAGCGCCGTAAACAATGGCCATGATGCTAGGAGGAATCAAATTGGCCATGGTGGAAGCAGAGGCGATCAGCGCCGCGGTGAACGCACGGTCATAACCTTCTTTGTCCATCTCAGGGGCAACGGTTCTACTCAATACAGCGACGTCGGCCGTTGAAGAGCCAGATATGCCAGCAAAGAACATGCTGAACAAAGTCACTACTTGTGCTAATCCACCTCGGAAGTGCCCAACCAAAGTTTGGGCCAATCGAATCATCCGATGCACGACATCGGAAGACGCCATCAATTCGCCAACTAGTAAAAAGAAAGGCACAGCTAAGAGTGCTTCAGAGTCAATGCCATGGAAGAGTTGCCCCACCATAGACTGCATGCTGATTTGGGTAAATTGCACCGCCAGTAAAACGCCCGCAATCAATGCGAAAGTCACGGGAACACCCATGTAGCCCAATAATAAAAACAACGAGGCCATAAAGACCAGAATGCCACCGTTACTCATGTTCATCTCCTTCGGTGACTACGTTCTCGAGATCTTCTGGACCTTCGAAACCATTTTGTAATCCATTGATTAATTGCTCTATGGTGAAGAGACCAATCATGATGCCCGCGAAGGGCACGATGCCGGTGTAAACCGTCAGAGGTATGAGCGAGGGCATACGAAAGCTACCCATGTCGAGAAGTGCGTTCTGCCAACCGTAATAGGTAAGTAAAACAGACACCACCAAAACAACTATGCGGTTTAACGCTTCAATCACACTTCGGGCAGGACCTTTCATGCGTTTTGTGATTTCAGTTAAGTAAAAATGGTCATTGCGCCTTGTTGCTGCGGCCATTCCAATAAACACACCCCAGCAAAAAAATGCAGTGGTCACTTGTTGCAACCACACCCACGGATCGCCCAATGTACGGGTGATTACATCTGTAAACACCGATAAGGTGAACATAAAGATGCAAACCCCGCATAAAACCATCAAGAGAGCTTCTAGAGAATCAAACGCCTTCCATTTGAGGTGACGGTGTCTGTCTAAGACGAGCGATCGAAAGTGTGTGTCTGACATTGGGTTTATTTCACTTCACGGACTAATTTCAAAATCTTGACGGCGTGTGGGCCAAGTTCTGCGGCGAGTTGGTCTTGAATAGGAGCCGCTGCCTTGATGAAGCCACTTTTATCCACGTTTTCAACTACTTTGACGCCCATTTTTTTGAGCTTTTCTGCAGAGTCTTTCTCTAACTGCAAGGCCATCAACGGCTCTTTCTTAGAAACTTCATCAGCAGCGGTTTGCACCCACTTTTGCTGTTCGGGCGTTAGGCTATTCCATGTCTTATCGCTGATCCACAAGCAATTGTTATTGGCTTCGTGTTCAGTCATGGAGAGGACCGGTGCTACTTCGTAATGTTTATTAGCCATATACACGTTGACACCGTTCTCAGCGATATTGACAACGCCAGTTTGTAAGGAGGTGTAGACATCACCAAATGGCATATGGACAACTTGTGCGCCATAGGCGGGGAAATGGGTGTCTTCGGTTTTGGTGGCTTGGACGCGAATTTTCTGACCCTTGATGTCATTCACATTCAAGACCTCTTTTTTGCTATACATATTGCGCAAGCCCATAGTCAATAGACCGAGCGTGCGAGCACCCGTGACAGACTCTTTGGTCATGTCGCGAAATGCTTGTGCAATGCCAGGATCAGCCAAAGACTTAGCTAAATGGTTTTGATCTCTAAATAAAAAATGCAAAGAGAAAACACCCGCTTGCGGAGCGACAGTAGAAGCATTGGCAGTTGATGTGATCACGAAATCAATGTCACCGGCGCGCATTTTTTGCAACATTTGTGGCTCTTGACCCAATTGCGCACCAGGAAACTGGTTGATGCTCATCTTGCCGCCGCTCAACTCTTTGAGTTTGGCATCAAAAATATTCCCAGCTATGCCATAGGCTGTAGTGGGTGGTTGGTCATAGGCAAACGAGAAGGTGCGGTTTTGGGCTGAAGCTGTTGTAGCAAAGCCAAGGAGCGATGCCAGCGCAATAGCGCTGAGAATATGTCTACGAAAGGCCATGTTGTGTCTCCTGTTAATAGGTGTGTTGTCTAACGCAAAAAATACTAACACCTAAGAACAGAACAAATAGTAGGGATTTCATCATCCCCTGACAAACTGGCGACTAGGTTCGTGGCGTCTTGCCGTTTGATTCTGTAGCGCGCAAGAAATCAAAGTCAACGCCATGCTCCGCTTGCGTCACCGTGTCTAAAAAGAGTTTGAGGTAGCCGCGTTTTGCAGTAGGGGTTTCTACGGGATGTTTAACTCTTCGCGATTGAAGCTCTTGCTCAGACACCAATAAACTGATTTCTCTATTTTTGACACTTAATCGAATGCGGTCACCCGTTTGCACATAGGCCAAGGTTCCGCCAATTGCAGCTTCTGGGGTGACGTGTAAGACGATGGTGCCAAATGCTGTTCCGCTCATGCGGCCATCGGAAATACGCACCATGTCTTTGACACCTGCGCGCGCAAGCTTCATGGGAATAGGGATGTATCCCGCTTCTGGCATTCCTGGCGCGCCTTTGGGCCCGATGTTTTTGAGAACCAAAATATCTTCGGCATGCACGTCAAGTTCGTCGCTATCAATGCGCGTCACCAAGTCTTCGCTGTTCTCAAACACCACCGCACGTCCTTCGTGCTCCATGAGTCTCGGGTCTGCAGCCGACTGTTTGATGATGGCGCCATTGGGCGCTAAGTTACCTGCTAAGACAGCAATGCCGCCTTGCGGGTAGATAGGGTTGTTGAAAGGACGCACCACATCTTGTTTAAAACCAGAACCAGCAATCTCTAACTCTTCTCCAAGCGTTCTACCTGTCACGGTCATCGCATTGAGTTTGAGTAAAGGTTTGAGTTCTCGCAGCAAAGTGGCCATGCCGCCTGCTTTGTGGAAGTCTTCCATGTAATGCTGGCCAGAAGGTTTCAAGTCAAGTAAAACAGGGGTTTCACGGCCCATGCGGTCTAAGGCTTGCATGTCGATGTCAAGGCCGACGCGCCCTGCAATGGCAGCCAAGTGCACGATGCCGTTGGTAGAGCCGCCGATTGCCAGCAGAACGCGCATGGCATTTTCAAATGCATCTGCAGTCAGAATTTTGTCGATGGTGAGCCCAGTCATCGCCATTTCAACCGCGCGTGCACCTGTTTCTTCGGCAACACGAATGCGGTCTGCGGTGACTGCTGGAGGCGAAGCACCGCCAGGTACTGTCATGCCTAAAGCCTCAGCAATACAAGCCATCGTGCTTGCGGTACCCATCACTGAACAGGTGCCAACACTGGCCACGAGTTGGTTGTTCACATCGTCTTTTTCCTGTTCGTCAATTTCGCCTGCGCGAAACTTGCCCCAATAGCGACG
>CANBZB010000013.1 GCA_947373745.1 Burkholderiales bacterium
AAAAACCCTCCGAAGGGTGAAGAAGCGACCTTGGTCGATTTGATTACCCACCGCGTGCCTGCAGGTGTGGATGATGCGGCAAAAGTGAAAGCTTCCTACCTCGCAGCTGTGGCGCACGGTTCAGAAAAATGTGCTTTGCTGTCTGCTGAAAAAGCCACTGAGCTGTTGGGCACCATGCTCGGCGGTTACAACCTCACACCGTTGATCGATTTGCTTGACAACAAAGCTTGCGCACCTGTAGCTGCTGCTGGTTTGAAGAAAACTTTATTGATGTTCGACCAGTTCCACGACGTCAAAGAAAAAGCCGACAAGGGAAATGCTTTTGCCAAAGAAGTGATTCAGTCATGGGCCGATGGTGAGTGGTTTACCAGCCGTCCTGAAGTACCCAAGAGCATCACCATCAGCGTATTGAAGGTCACCGGCGAAACGAACACCGACGACTTGTCTCCTGCGCCTGACGCATGGAGCCGTCCTGACATTCCATTGCATGCCTTGGCGATGTTGAAAAACAAACGCGATGGCATCACACCCGAAGAAGATGGCAAGCGTGGCCCTGTCAAGTTCATTGAAGACTTGCGCGCACGTGGCCATTTGGTGGCGTATGTGGGCGATGTGGTGGGAACTGGTTCTAGCCGTAAATCAGCGACCAACAGCGTGTTATGGTTTACAGGCGAAGACATTCCTTTTGTGCCGAACAAGCGTTTCGGTGGTGTGTGTTTGGGCAACAAAATCGCCCCGATTTTTTACAACACCATGGAAGACGCTGGCGCTTTGCCGATCGAACTCGATGTGTCGCAAATGAATATGGGCGATGTGATTGAGTTGCGTCCCTATGAAGGTAAAGCCTTGAAAGACGGCAAAGAAGTTGCCAGCTTCACTGTCAAGAGCGATGTGTTGTTTGACGAGGTGCGTGCCGGTGGTCGCATTCCGTTGATCATCGGTCGTGGCTTGACCGCCAAAGCACGCGAAGCCTTAGGTTTGCCAGCATCGACATTGTTCCGTTTGCCCGCAGTGCCAAAAGGCCATGGCAAAGGTTTCACCTTGGCGCAAAAAATGGTGGGTCGTGCTTGCGGTTTGCCAGAAGGCCAAGGCGTGTTGCCAGGTACCTATTGCGAGCCCCGCATGACATCGGTGGGTTCACAAGACACCACAGGCCCGATGACACGCGACGAATTAAAAGACCTTGCATGTTTGGGCTTTAGTGCGGACTTGGTGATGCAATCGTTCTGCCACACCGCTGCTTACCCCAAACCCGTGGACGTGAAGATGCACCACGAGTTGCCAGAGTTCATCAGCAATCGTGGTGGCATCAGTTTGAAGCCAGGCGACGGCATCATCCACTCTTGGCTCAACCGCATGTTGTTGCCTGATACCGTGGGCACTGGAGGCGACAGCCACACCCGTTTCCCTATCGGTATTTCTTTTCCTGCTGGCTCTGGCTTGGTGGCGTTTGCTGCTGCGACAGGCGTGATGCCTTTGGATATGCCGGAGAGCGTCTTGGTGCGCTTCAAAGGCAAGATGCAACCGGGCGTGACCTTGCGTGACTTGGTGCATGCAATTCCTTTGTACGCCATCAAAAAAGGTGTGTTGACGGTCGAGAAAAAAGGTAAGAAAAATATTTTCTCAGGACGTATTTTGGAGATCGAAGGTTTGCCTGATTTGAAAGCTGAGCAAGCCTTTGAATTGGCTGATGCATCGGCCGAGCGCAGTGCCGCTGGTTGTACTGTGCACTTGCATAAAGAGCCGATCATGGAATACATCCAAAGCAATATCGTGTTGTTGAAGAACATGATCGCCCAAGGCTATGCAGACCCACGCACTATCACCCGTCGTATCCAAGCGATGGAAGCATGGTTGGCTAATCCGCAACTCTTGCAAGCAGACAAAGACGCGGAGTATTTCGAGGTCATTGAGATCGACATGAACGAGATCAAAGAACCTATCGTGTGTTGCCCGAACGACCCCGACGACGCCAAAACTTTGAGCGATGTCGCTGGTGCCAAGATCGACGAAGTCTTCATTGGATCTTGCATGACCAACATCGGCCACTTCCGTGCTGCATCGAAATTGCTCGAAGGCAAGCGCGATATCCCCGTCAAATTGTGGATGGCACCCCCTACCAAGATGGACGCACAACAGTTGAGCGAAGAAGGCCACTACGGCGTGTTTGGCAATGCTGGCGCTCGCATGGAAATGCCCGGCTGCTCGTTGTGCATGGGTAACCAAGCGCAAGTGAAAGAGGGCGCGACTGTGATGTCCACCAGCACCCGTAACTTCCCCAACCGCTTGGGCAAAAATACGCAGGTGTATTTGGGCTCAGCCGAGTTGTCGGCAATTTGCTCGAAATTGGGGCGTATTCCAACCCAAGCTGAATATTTGGCTGACATGGGCGTCATCAACGCGGATGGCAGCAAGATCTACAAGTACTTAAACTTTGACCAGATCGCTGAGTACCAAGAGGCTGCTGAGGCGGTCAAAGCTTAACTGGCTCAAAACTAAAAAGCCGCCTAAGTTGTAAAGCTTAGGCGGCTTTTTTATTTGTGCTCGCGAGATTTATTCCGGTTCTATCTTCGCGTCCCGCACTACCTTGCCCCAACGGGGTGATTCGGCTTTGATAAGCGCGGCGAATTGCTCTGGCGTCCCGCCACCAATCTCATTGCCTTGGCTCAAGATTTTTTCTTTGACTTCAGCAGTTTGCAAGGCTTGGTTGCATGCGCTGTTGAGTAACTTAATGATGTCTGCAGGCATACCTTTGGGGCCGATGAGTCCTTGCCAGTTCAACACTTCAACAGCAGGGTAGCCCTGTTCGGCCATGGTGGGTAAGTTGGGCAACAAGGGCGAGCGTGCTTTGCTAGTGATGGCCAATGCGCGCATACGTCCGCCTTGGATAGACGGCATGGCGGCATACATTTGTTCGAACATCATATGCACCTGACCACCCATCAAATCGGTTGCACCTGCAGAGCCACTTTTGTAGGGTGCATGGATCATGTCAATCCCTGCGACGTGTTCAAACAGAGCGCCGCTCAAATGGTGTGAGCCGCCAATGCCGCCTGATGCATAACTCAATTTTCCAGGTTCAGCCTTCGCAGCCGCAACGATGTCTTTCACGCTTTTGTAAGGTGAGTCATTGCGAACCATCAAAATCAATGGCCCGCGTTCAATCAATGCAATGGGTACAAGATCGTTGAGGGGATCAAAGTTCAGCTTTTTAAACAATGCGTGGTTCACAGCGAGTGGTGCGAAGTTACCCATGCCGATGGTGTAACCGTCAGGTTTACCGCGCGCAATCATTTCTGTACCGATGTTGCCGCCAGCGCCCGCTTTGTTGTCGATGATGATAGGCTGCCCCAATATCGTGCCCATTGCTTTGGCGACCTGGCGTGAGCGGCTGTCTGCGTTACCGCCAGCGGCGTATGGACAGACCCAAGTGATGGGTTTGCTGGGGTATTTCTCTTGCGCTTGGGCCCACTGCATTGCTAAAGAGGGCGCCAAGGCCGCGGTGGCTTGAATAAGTGTTCTGCGTTTCATGGGTTGCCTGAGTGTGATGTTTGAAGCACGCATCATAAAGTCACTCCCGCGCAAGTGCCATGCACAATGTCATCTATGTCAGAAAAAGTTTTGGTCGTGGGTGGTGGTATTGCGGGACTCGCAAGTGGACTTGCATTGGCGCGTGCGAATGCGTATGTACAAATTTTGGAACGTGCACATGAATTCACGGAGCTTGGGGCTGGCGTGCAATTGGGACCCAACGTCACACGCATATTGAACGCTTGGGGTTTGCTGCCCGCTATTCAAAAGGTAGCTTCTTACCCTGCTAATTTGAACGCGCGTAGTGCACAGTCTGGCGAAGTTTTAGCCACTTTGCCTTTATCAGATATGACGACGCGATATGGTGCGCCTTACATCACCATCCACCGCGCAGATTTACACCATGTATTGCTCCAAGAGGTTCGCCTGCAAGGCGTTGATTTGCAATGCAATACCCATGTGCAGAAATTGGACCAGGATTCTCAACAGGTCTCTGTGACTTCTTCTGTATGCAGAACAACACAAGGCATGGCAAACGCAATTACTGCAGCGGGCGCGCTTGATCAAGCCTCACAAGAAATCGCTAACGCGCTGGTCATAGCCGATGGTGTCTGGAGTACTTTGCGTCAACAACTATTAGATGATGGTCCTGCGCGGATGAGCGGGCACGTGGCCTACCGTGCTTTGGTGCTACAGGCAGATTTGCCAGCGTATTTGCGAACCCAAGATGTATCGGTGTGGATGGGCCCTAATGTCCATGTGGTGCAGTACCCCGTGCGAGGTGGCGACTGGCTCAATGTGGTGTGTCTCACCGAAGGACAGCTGCAAGGCATCACTTTGCAAGATCCGCAAGATTGGAATTTATCCAAAACTCCTGATGAAACAAGTGCTGATCTGCAAAGTGCGTTACGGGGTACTTGCGCACATTTGCAAGCCTTGGTCGAAGCCTGCGGTAACTGGCGTTTATGGCCTTTGTGCGATCGCCCACCCATGCAAAGTGCGACACAACATGCACAAGGTCGTGTCGCTTTGGTAGGCGATGCCGCGCATCCCATGCGGCCTTATTTGGCGCAGGGTGCTGGCATGGCGATTGAAGATGCCGCGGAGTTAGCCCATCAATGGACTGCGCTGGCTAACCAAGATGTGCCCCAACGTTTTGCAGCATTTGCGCAAGCCCGATGGCAGCGTAATGCCTGCGTGCAAGCGCGCGCGACTCGCAATGGCGAAATTTTTCACGTCTCTGGCGCACTGCAGTGGGCGCGCGATGTGGGTCTGCGTACCTTGGGAGAGAGGTTGATGGACATGCCGTGGTTGTACGGCCGCTAGCGCAGGAGAACAAACAACGTTTCGCGAAAGGCTAGAGCCCAATTTAAAACGCTTACTCGGCGCCTAATGTAGGTGGATTCAATAGGAGTGCAGGCAAGGAGAGTTCCAGCACCTCCACATGCACAATCTTTGCACGCAGTTTCCGAATGTACATACGCTTTAATGTTTCTGAGTCCCTATGCGTTGTCACGAATAATCGAATCTGTTGCATGCCTACGCCATGTAAATAATGGATGGCAAGTCTAAAAAGCGCATCGCTGATGTAGGCCATCCAGCGTGTTCGACGAAGGTGAGGGGCAATGAGAAAGTAGCGAATTGTGCCGTTTCGACCATCCCAAGCTGCAGTGAGCGTCCCCACGATTTCTTCTTGGTGCGTTGCCACAAAAATTTGCGCTGCGGGGCAACGGTACATATTGGGTACATGGCTAGAGGGGTCGTTGGGTGCTTGTCCAATGGGATCGCTTGACAAAAAATGAATTAAGTGGGCAACGTCAGACTCTGTTGCTGGTCGAAATGTAAATTGTGTTGAATGCATCACAACTTGGCGGTCTTTAAATAATTTCTTTGTGCACGCCATCAGCGCGCAAAAGTACTGCGGCATCGCGGGCATTGACCAATGCATGAAAAAGCTTCATGGCTCCGTTGTTGACCCAGTGCGGCGACAACTGTTCAATTCCCCGTTCGCGCCTTCGATGGATATCGCTTTGTGGGTCGTATATATCCATGTTCGTGCCATAGGTGCGCACAATGCCTGGATACACTTTTTTCAAGATGGCATGGCGCATGGCAGGAATGAATTGCGCAACGCCATCAATAATTTGGCGACCTGCATGCTCGATGGCCGGCGTCTGCACGCACTGCGTTACCAGCGACGCCATTTCCTGAGGCAACGCCGCCCCCTTTTGTGTGTGGAAATAATTCGTCACAGGTGCATATGTAATCCTTCCAACTCCCTCGCCCATGTTGCTAAACATGGCGTAAGGACCAACACAAAAGAAGCTCGAATGCATATCTAGCAACGTGGCTGGAAGGTGAACTTCCGCTAGTAGTTTGATGCGTAGACTTGCTGTGTTTGGGGATGTGAGCTTAGCCAAAGCAGCAATCGACTCCATATTCTCCCAAGTGCAATTAACGACTTGATCGAATTGTTCGCCGTTGATGTAAAAGCCAAAGTCTCCGATAGAGTGAACAGTTTCTACCGGTGTATTGGTGAATGTAGACAGGTTTTGCGCGTGACATACGAGTTGTTTTAAATGGTTGCTGAATTTGAACCAATCTAGTAGCGCTTCACATGTCTCAATTCCTAAAATGACTTTGTCACTATTGATTCGATCACTAAACTGATCTTGCTTGAGCACGCGGAAAAATTGATCGGGTGGACCAAACAATTGATTGGCTGGATCGTGTTCGCACAACGCTGCATATACGCTTTGCAAGGCTTGGATGACTGACATGATCTTAGGGAGAGACAGCCCATGGCTTTGCGATGGATCGTCCACAAGAAAATACCGACCACGTGTCAAATGCGATTGACCTCGGCCCAAGATAAAGCCTGGAAACTGCCTAGCAAAACCGACCGTGGAGTGGAGGTATTGGGATGCTGAATCGAGATCTGCCAGGTAGTGAAACCCTAAACCCATACGCCCAGGCGTTCTTGCGCTCGTTCCCTCCAGGATATGTGCTTTTGATTCAAATAAGGTGACCCTATTGGCGTCGTTTTTAACCAATTCCAGCGCCGTGGTTACGCCCGCGATGCCGCCGCCAAGTACAGCGATTTTCCTCATGTGCTTAGGCATTCGCAATTTCGTGGTTGCACACACTGATGTGTATGGGTCTGATGCGAAGAGGTGAAATGAATGCCCCTTTTAATCTAGCCAAGGCTGGATCTAGGCCGTTGTCATGTAACGATTTCATATCGCCTACTTCTTGACTGTCGCCCACTACATGCCCACCATTCGCACGATCTCCGCGAAACAGCGCTAGCGTTGGTATGTCAATGTCGTCCGACTTATAGCCGCCATTACTGCGTACCCAAAGATCATGGAATCTTGCTCTAAATGTCGCAATAAAAGCACTACCTGCTGGAATTTTCCCGGCAGTTTTTAAAATATGCAACAGATGTTCTCTGCTTAAAAAGTGGATGCCGTTGAGATCAGCCGCAGCTTGCACGTTTGAAAAATCTGCTACTTGAACAGTCCAATAGCGATCATGGTTGTCCAGGCGATGAACGACTCCTTCTTGGTGATCGACTGTGCGTCCACGTGCAATGCGAAATGATTGGCCATTCACCATGATGGCTTCGCCACCTCCTTCAAAGTCGCCCGTTATTTGCGATCCTTTTGCGGCAGAACCAATCGCGATATCACCTGCTGTTTTGACGGTTTGGTGACCTACCACCGCTGCGCGTTCAGATCGGTATAACTGCCCCATCGTTCCCCATTGCGAACAAATGAGGGAAGGGGATGTCATGACCTCTTCGGATGCGCATTCAGAATACAACTGGTTTTCATCTGGTACCAATTGGTCACACGCGATGGTGTGGATATGGAGATAACCAGGCGAAGTAATTTCTGGATGGATGTCTGGGTTTGCATACGAGCAAACAACTTCGTATTCACGCATCACAAAAATTCGGCATGTATTGCGTTGCAGATGGTTGATGGTTCTTTCTTCTGTCCATCACCTAGACTTCTGCCTGACTTGAAACATGCGCCAATGGATGTGAATGCACGAAGGTTGGTGTGCGCTCAATCAATCCGGAGAGGCTTCCTACATTAAGTGCCCACTCAAAAGCTCTTAGATATAAAACCGTAGCAATTTTGATTCCATCACGAATTTCATGAACCGTAGACGCATCTGGCTTTGCATCTGCAATAAGGGTTAACAAAGATTTACCGTGGTCTGTCTCTTCGGTGTGATGGTGCAATTGTGCAAAACTGAGGCTGTATCCTTTTGCTGAGAGCTTGAACAGCAGTTGACCAATCCTATTTTGCGCGGGTCCTGCGGAAATGTTTTCTAGTACGCAGATAGCTCCAAGACGAAAAAAAGGATGCGTCTGTACCAATGGACGCCAAAACGCATGCCATAAGATAACGTCCAAAGGCTCTGGTAGTAATGCCTCTCCAAGCTCTTTCAAATCGTTGAGTGTCAGTTGGTAGTGTGGTTCTTCTACGAATGCCATTTCTACCAAATGGTTGCGCAAGGCCGTGTACTTGCGCATCTCCCAAGCCCCTGCGCAACTTAAGAATTGCTGCTGGATATTGAGTATCAAGTGGTATTGCATGCTCAAAAATCGAGCGTACTGTTGTTTGCTGATTTCCCCATTCGGAGTAAATCGTGCAACTAACTGATCAAAATTGATCTGCGCTTCTGTGATGGCAAGTTCCACACTTTGCATGGTCATTCACTTTCTGTTGGGTCGTGCAATTTGGTGGAATTGCATTTACTTTCTATGAAAATACTACTATTTTAGTATAAATAAAAAATAAATAGCTAAAGATAATTATTTTAAATCAAGGCAATTCCTCACTTCCCATAGGCTCACGTTCTTTTGCAAATGACAAGAAGCCATGATTTTTTAAAACTAATAAGCCGATTGCATGGGAATTTATAAATGCATTAATTGACAGCGTGCGAATGCTCGGATGTGCCCAAGAAGGTATGGATAGGGCACTCCATGAACGCGTTAAATTTGCAAAGTGTCCCGCCAACGTATGTTGAACCAAGGAGTGGTGGTGTGCAATATTTACGTACGATTTAGAAGTGGATGTGCAAGCAAATGCTATTGCAGTGATCTTGACTTCTAAATTTTTGCAATACCAAAGGCCTTATTGCTTACCGAGCAACAAATATTCCATCAACGCTTTTTGTACATGCATACGGTTTTCAGCTTCGTCCCACACGACGGACTGAGGTCCATCGATCACATCGGCCGCAACTTCTTCACCTCGGTGGGCAGGCAAGCAGTGCATGAATAGAGCATTGGATTTGGCTTGCGCCATCATGTCCGAGTCAACGCACCAATCGGCAAACGCTTCTTGGCGGACTGCATTCTCTGACTCATAGCCCATGCTGGTCCACACGTCGGTGGTGACCAAGTCTGCACCTGCGCAGGCTTGCATGGGATCTTTGAATACCTTGTAGCTGTCAGGTGAACGCAATCCGGCAATAGTGGGGTCTACTTCATAACCACTCGGGGTGCTGAGGTGGACGGTAAAGCCCAACATATCTGCAGCTTGCAACCAAGTGTTAGCCATGTTGTTACCGTCACCTACCCATGCGACTACTTTGCCATGCAAGCATTGCAAGGGATGTTGCGTGTCGCCGCGGTGTTCGATGAAAGTGAACAAGTCGGCCAAGATTTGACAAGGGTGGAATTCGTTGGTCAAGCCATTGATCACTGGCACGCGTGAATTGGCGGCAAAGCTATTGATCTTGTCTTGTCCGAAGGTACGAATCATCACCAAATCAACCATGCGGCTGATCACTTTGGCGCTGTCTTCGATGGGCTCGGCTCGTCCCAATTGGCTGTCGCCAGTCGTCAAATGCACGACAGCGCCACCCATTTGGTACATGCCCGCTTCAAAGCTCACGCGCGTGCGTGTAGAAGCTTTTTCGAAAATCATGGCCAGCGTGCGGTCCGCCAAGGTATGGTGTTTTTCATAGGCTTTGAATTTGCGTTTGATCACAGACGCACGCGTGAACACGTAGGCGAGTTCATCTACCGTGAGGTCGGTGAATTGCAAAAAGTGTTTCATGCGTTTTCAGCCAAAAAGCTTTTGATCAAAGGCACCAAGATCGAGACGATTTCATCGGCCTCTGCTGTAGTGATGATGAGTGGTGGAACCAAACGGATCACAGTATCGGCTGTAACGCTCAAAAGCAAACCGGCTTCTAGCGCGCGGTTCATGATCACGCCACATGGTTTTTCAAGTTCAATGCCGAGCATCAGGCCCTGGCCACGAATTTCTTTCACGCCTTGGAGATGCGATAGGTTGTTCTCTAGCGCAGAACGCAAATGGTTGCCAACGCGGGTGGCGTTTTCTAGCAAACCATCTTCTTCCATGATGCGAATCGTCTCAACGCCCGCACGCATCGCCAGAGGATTGCCACCAAAGGTGGTGCCGTGGTTACCAGGCTGAAAAATATTCGCTGCTTTGGGTCCGGCCACTACCGCACCGACAGGCACGCCAGAGCCTAGGCCCTTTGCCAAAGGCATCACGTCAGGCAATATGCCAGCCCACTGGTGCGCAAACCACTTGCCGGTGCGCCCCATGCCGCATTGCACTTCGTCGATCATCATCAACCAGTCTTGTTCGTCGCAGAGTTGGCGTACGGCTTTTAAGTACTCAATGCGCATGGGTTGAATGCCGCCTTCGCCTTGAATGGTTTCCATGAATACGGCCGCCACATTGGGGTTGCCGGCAGTGGCTTTTTTCAAGGCCTCGATGTCGTTGACAGGCACACGGATAAAGCCTTCCATCATGGGGCCAAAGCCTTCTTTGATTTTGTCGTTGCCAGTGGCGGCCAAGGTGGCGAGAGAGCGGCCGTGGAATGACTTTTCATAAACCACGATTTCAGGCTTTTCAATGCCTTTGCTATGGCCAAATTTACGTGCCAGCTTCAACGCTGCTTCGTTGGCTTCTAGGCCGGTCGAACAAAAGAACACATTGGTCAATCCAGACAACGCCACCAACTTGGCCGCCAAGGCTTCTTGGTTGGGTATGTGGTAGTAATTGCAGCTGTGGATCATCTTGCCGATTTGGTCTTGCAAAGCGGGTGTGAGCTTCGGGTGGGCGTGGCCCAAGGTGTTGACTGCTATGCCAGCTAAGCCGTCCAAATAGCATTTGCCATTGGTATCCCATACGCGCAAGCCCTTGCCATGCGACAAGGCCACGGGTAGGCGTCCGTAGGTGTTCATGGTGTGGGGGGAAGCGGCGGGGATTGTCATGGCAACTCCAAAATAGAAACGACCCAACGAAGGTTGAGCCGTTGAGGTGCGATTTTAGGGGCATGAAGGTCGGGAAATCTCGGTTGCATTAGGGTTTGTGCTGATCGCATGCCCTCTACCAGATAGAATGGTTTTTTCATCCGCAAATCCGAGCGATCCTCGAAGCGTTGCCCTATATCCAACCTCTATCCGATGGTTTCTGATCACACCAAAGAAGTCTTCATCTTGGGCCTCACCCATGCAGGTCGAACTTTTCGGCCAAGTGACTGGGCGGAGCGTTTGGCCGGTGTCATGAGCCAATTCCGCCCGGGCGGCGCCACGCCTGACAGCTACATCAGCTATTCACCTTGGTGTGTCCCCAATTCCTTGGACGGCAATAAATGTGTCATCGTCCACACAGACTTGCGCGAGGAAGAGCCGATGGCATGGGATTTTGTGATGAATTTCGCCAAAGACAACGATTTGCAGGTTTTGGAGGCTTGTTTGTTGCCCGATCCGCCCGAGAAGGCAAGGGCTTCATAACCTCCCCCAATACCCCTGAGTTTCTAGAAGCAATAGAGACCCAACAAAAAACCCGCCGAGGCGGGTTTTTGCTTTTTTGCTTTGCTGACAGCGCACCCGTTACAAACGGCAGCCTGAAAAATCAGGCTGGGCGGGTTGCCTAGTGATTAGGCTGCGAGTGCCAAGGCCTTGACCTTGGACGCGAGGCGGCTCTTGTCACGAGCCGCTTTGTTTTTGTGGAAGATGCCTTTGTCAGCGACAGTGTCGACAACAGTTTGCATCTTGCCGAACAATTCGGCAGCTTTGGTTTTGTCGCCCGCTAAGACAGCTTTCTCGACGTTCTTGACCGCAGTACGGTACTTAGAGCGCAACGAGGTGTTGGCGGCGTTGATTTTTTCGTCCTGACGGACGCGTTTACGGCCCGACGCAAGGCGCGGGTTCTTTTTCTTTGGCTTAGCAGATGCCATGGTTTGGTTTCCTTAAGTGTCTGTGGATGTTGTCAGCAAAGCCGACGATTGTAGCGGGAAACGCTGTCTAGCTACACTTGTGGCCGTGTCCTTGTTCAAATCCGCCTCTATCGTCTCCAGCCTGACCTTGGTGTCACGTATTACCGGTTTGGTGCGGGAACTGCTAATTGCCTCGACTTTTGGCGCCAGCGCGCTGACCGACGCCTTCAATGTGGCGTTTCGTATTCCGAATTTGTTTCGGCGCCTGTTCGCTGAAGGCGCATTCAGCCAAGCCTTTGTTCCCGTTCTAGCGGCTAGCCGTCAGCAAGCGGGGGATGAGGCCACGCATGTGTTGATTCACCAAGTTACAACGGTCTTGGCATGGGCCTTGTTTGTGGCCAGCGTTGCAGGTGTTTTGGGCGCGCCTTGGTTGGTATGGGCCATGGCGAGTGGCCTGCAGCAATCGCCGCAAGGGTTTGACGCGGCAGTCGTGATGACGCGCTGGATGTTCCCCTACATCGCCTTGATGTCTTTGGTCGCATTGGGCGCTGGTGTGTTGAACACTTGGAAGCGTTTTGCCGTGCCTGCCGCAACACCCGTGTTGCTCAACGTGTGCATGATTGGCGCAGCGCTGTGGGGCGCTCCGTTGTTGGGGCGTTGGGGCATAGAGCCCATTTACGCCATGGCAGGTGGCGTAATGCTGGGCGGTGTGGCGCAGTTAAGTGCTCAGTGGTGGGCTTTGCGCAAATTAAATCTATTACCGCGTGTGGGCCTGAGTTGGACTTCTTTGCGCCAAGCTTGGAAGAGCGAAGGATCGCAACGCATCTTGCAACTGATGGCGCCTGCTTTGCTCGGTGTGAGCGTGGCGCAAATCTCTTTGCTAATAAACACCCAAATCGCCTCGCACTTGACGCCAGGCAGCGTGAGTTGGTTGAGCTATGCCGACCGGTTGATGGAATTTCCCACCGCCATGCTGGGTGTTGCTTTGGGCGTGGTGTTGATGCCGCAACTCTCCGCCGCCAAAGCGGCCAACGACAGCCAAGCCTTTTCTAATATGTTGGACTGGGGCTTGCGGCTGGTCCTGGTGCTCGCTTTGCCCTGTGCAGTGGCTTTGTTGTTGTTCTCGCCGGCGCTGGTGGCGGTGCTCTACCACTATGGCGCTTTCAATGCGCACGACGTGCAACAGACCACCGTCGCGTTGATGGGATATGGCGTTGGCCTAATCGGCTTAGTCGCTATCAAAGTGCTGGCGCCTGGTTTTTATGCCAGCCAAGACACCCGCACGCCGGTGATCATTGCTGTCTCGGTGCTAATCATCACCCAATTGCTGAATGTGGTGCTCGTTCCTCTTTTTGCCCATGCTGGTTTGGCTTTATCGATTGGCTTGGGGGCGTTGATCAATGCGGGTTGGTTGCTTATCGGCTTGCGCAGGCGCGGTTCCTATGTTCCCAACCAAGGTTGGTGGCGCTTGGTTGCTCAGGTGTTACTGGCTTGCACCTTATTGGGCGCTTGGCTGGCGACCATGGCTTACGTGCTGAATTGGACCGACATGCAGGTGACACCGTTTTTACGCATTGGTTCTATGGCTGGCGTTTTGTTGGTCAGTGCGCTGATTTATTTTGTTACCCTTCGCTTGAGCGGATTGAATGTCATCAACTTGTTGCGGCGATAAAAGGCGTTGAACCATGGATTTCAAGTTAGAAGTGCCCACCTCTTTGGAATACTTTGCCTCCTTGGTGCAAAGCGACACAGAGTTTCCCCTGCTCGAAGCCGCCATCTGCTTAGCCCAAGACGAATACCCTGAACTCGACATCCAAGAAGTCTTGGGGCAAGTCGATCAACTCGTCAGCCGTCTCAAAAAACGTTTGCCCGCAGACGCCGGAGCGATTCACAAATTGCGTGTGCTCAACAAGTTCTTTTTTGAAGAAATGGGTTTTGCAGGCAACGCCAACAATTATTACGACCCCGACAACAGCTATTTGCATGTGATGTTGCGCACACGTCGCGGCATCCCAATTAGCCTAGCGCTGTTGTGGCTAGAACTGGCCGGCCAAATAGGACTTGAGGCTTACGGTGTCGGATTTCCAGGGCATTTCTTGGTGAAAGTGCATCTGCCATACCCGCATGAAGGTAAGGTGGTCATTGACCCGTTCAACGGCCACTCACTGACCAAAGAAGATTTGATGGAGCGTCTTTCGCCTTTGTATGCTGAATCAGGCTTGGCGCGCGACGGCGAGATCTCAGACGAATTGCTCAAACACTATTTGCGCAGCGCTTCGCCCAGAGAAATCATGACGCGCATGTTGCGTAATTTAGAAGAGGTCTATGGCTCGCAGGACGATACGGAGCGCTTGGACGCCGTTAACAAACGTTTGAAAGTATTGCTACCTAGCTTGGATGAGGCTGATTAAGCCACCACCACCGCAGCGCCATCTCCCCTAGGCGCAATCTCCCCAATCGTGTGAACCGATTCGCCCAAGTCTTGCAGGGTTTGCGCGCAAGCTTTGGCATGCGCTGCATCGATCACCACCACCATGCCGATACCGTTGTTAAAGGTGCGGTTCATCTCAATGTCGTCTATACCCGCGGTGGTTTGTAACCATGCAAACAACTCGCTACGTGGCCAACTGCCGTGTTGGAGATGGGCGGCTAATCCGTCTGGCAAGACGCGTGGAATGTTTTCTAACAAGCCGCCCCCTGTGATGTGCGCCAAGGCTTTGATAGGGTGCTGGGCCAGAGCGGCTAAAACACTTTTGACATACAAGCGGGTGGGGGCCATGATGGCCTGCTTGAAAGGCTGACCGTCGAGGGTGGCGGGCGTATTCGTGCCAGCACGCTCAATGACTTTGCGCACCAAAGAAAACCCGTTGGAATGCACGCCAGAAGACGATAGCCCCAAGACAACATCACCCGCTTGCACGTTTTGACCGGTCAAGATTTTTGACTTTTCCACCGCGCCTACGGCAAAGCCGGCCAAGTCGTATTCGCCTGCGGGGTACATGCCGGGCATTTCAGCGGTCTCACCGCCAATCAAAGCGCAACCAGACAACTCACATCCTTTTGCAATACCACCCACTACAGCAGCTGCCGTGTCTACGTCTAATTTGCCGCAGGCAAAGTAGTCGAGAAAGAAAAGTGGTTCTGCGCCTTGCACCAGCACGTCGTTGACGCTCATGGCAACCAAGTCAATGCCTACGGTGTCGTGCATCTGCCATTCAAAGGCTAGTTTGAGTTTGGTGCCTACGCCGTCAGTGCCACTGACCAAAACGGGCTCTTTGTAGCGTTTAGGCACTTCAAACAAGGCGCCGAACCCCCCAATGCCGGCCAAAACGCCTTCGCGCATGGTTTTTTTGGCCAAGGGCTTGATGCGTTCGACCAAGGCGTCGCCGGCGTCGATATCAACGCCTGCGTCTTTATAGGATAGGGGGTGGTTCATGGTGCGCTGTGGGGATTGGTAAGCAAGTGGCCGCTCACCGATAGAATGAAGCGGTTCATTTTAAAGCCCCCACCACCACGACGCTGTATGCAATTTAACCCGCCGCAACGCCACGCTCTTGCTTGGGGCGCTATCGCCCTCGTGGTGGGTGTTGTTCTTTGGGTTTTAGGCCCAGTCTTGATGCCTTTTGTGGTGGCGGCTGTCTTGGCCTATGCCTTAAACCCGGTGGTGCGTGGCTTGGAGCGCCTCGGTAAGTCATTCATTCCTTCCATCATCGCCGTGCTTTTGGTGGAAATCGGTTTTCTGGTGGTGTTGGTGGCTGTGTTCACTTTGCTGATCCCCATCGTGGTGACGGAATTGCCACAGATGCGCGACAAGCTACCAAACCTGTTGCAGCGCGGACAAAGCTTTTTGGCCCCTTGGCTGGCCAGCATCGGTGTACAAGTGTCTCTGGATCCTGACAGCATCAAAACCTTTGTTTTGCAAAACGTCGATGTATCGATGGGTGACGGCGTCGCCAAAGCCTTGGCGTCTCTGCGCATTGGCGGCAGTGTGGCTTTGGCCGTTATTGGCAATCTGGTGCTGATACCGGTGGTGCTGTTTTATTTGTTGATCGATTGGCACCACGTGACGCGCCATATCCATTCACTAGTGCCTATGAAAATGCGTCCCGCTTTCGATAGTTTTATGGATGAAAGCGATCAGGTTTTGGGCCAGTATCTGCGTGGCCAAATTTCTGTCATGGTGGCTATGGCGGCGTTTTACAGCGCGGGGCTATGGTGGTTTGGCTTAGAGCTCGCCTTGCCAATTGGCGTTTTCACAGGGCTGGCCGTGTTTGTGCCCTATGTAGGATTTGGTTTGGGGCTGGTCTTGGCCTCCATCGCCGCTTTGTTGCAGTTTCCTTTTGAGCAAGCATGTGTGTTGGTGGTCGTGGTGTTTAGCTTGGGCCAAGCCTTAGAAGGGTTTGTATTGACCCCGCGGCTGGTGGGAGAGCGCATTGGTTTGCACCCGCTGCATGTGATTTTTGCTTTGCTGGCTTTTGGTCAGTTGTTTGGGTTTGTGGGTGTGTTGATCGCACTGCCAGCCAGCGCGGTGTTGTTGGTGGCGGTTCGTCGTTTGCGACACCGGTACCAATCTAGCGAGCTGTTTAGGGCATGAAGCAAATAGCGCTCGATATCGGATTGGACTCTGGCCCGAGTTTGCGTAATTTCTTAGCGGGCCCCAACCTCGCCGCCCTAGAGCACTTGGTGCTGTGGTCAGGTTACGACAAACGCTCACCAGTGCCTACGTATTTGTGGGGGGAATCGGGCAGTGGTAAATCGCATTTGTTGCGTGCGGTGTTTGCACAAATTCAAGAGCAGGGTAGTCCTGTTGGTTGGCTGGACGCCACCATCGCTGAACCCCAACCCTTCCAAGAAAACTGGCGAGTTGTTCTCCTAGACGATGTGCATTTGTATACCGCGGTGCAACAGCAAGCGGCCTTTAACTGGTTCGTCAACGCCACCTCGCCACAAGACGGTCAGCAGCGCTGGGTCTTAGCCAGCGGCAAAGTCCCGCCAAGCGATTTGCAGTTGCGCGAAGACTTGCGTACGCGACTGGGTTGGGGACATATTTTTCATTTGCAAGTTTTGAGCGAATCGGAGCGGCGCGCCGTCTTGCGCCAAAACGCTGACGAGCGCGGCATCTTTCTAAGCGACGAGGTGATGGACTTTATGTTGAACCGCTTCAGCCGCGACTTAGGCAGTTTGGTGCAATTACTCGACCAACTCGACGGCTATGCCTTGCAAGCCCAACGCGCCATCACTATTCCGCTTCTTAAATCAATGCTTGAAGACACCCCATGAAGCTTGCCTTATTTGACCTTGACCACACCCTGTTGCCGATTGATTCGGACCAATCTTGGGGGCATTTCACCACCACACTAGGGTGGACGGATGCCGTCGCCTTCACGCAAAAAAACGACGCGTTTTACGCCCATTACCAAGCGGGTACCTTGGATATTCACGACTACGTGCGCTTTGCGACCGAAGCATTTCGCATCCGTTCTCGCGCCGAAGCTGAAGCGGCCCATGCCCGCTTTATGCGCGAGGTCATACAACCCGCTATTCGTCCTGAAGCCTTGGCCTTGTTGAACAAGCACCGTGACGCTGGCGAACAACTACTCATCATCACCGCGACCAACGAATTCGTGACGCGTCCGATTGCCCATGCTTTTGGCGTGAACGAACTCATCGCGGTAGAACTAGTTCCAGATGCCAATGGTTGGTATAGCGGTGAAATCCAAGGCGTACCGTCTTTGCGCGAAGGCAAAGTCGAGCGTCTGCAACAATGGTTGCACCAACGCGGTTTGGACTGGGACACGGTGGAGACCACGTTTTACAGCGATTCCAGCAACGACATACCTTTGTTGCAACGCGTGAACCACCCCGTTGCTACCAACCCAGACGCCAAACTCAAAGCCTTCGCCCTTGAAAAAGGCTGGCCGATTCTGGAACTTTTTTCGACTTCATGATCAAACAATTTATCAATAAGCTGGTGGGCAAAGCACCCGCCAGCAAAAAGCCTTCACTGGGCAAGCGCCAAGTGGTGCCTGCCAAAGTGCACGGCATCAATGTCGATTGGGTGGATGAGCGCGCTTTGAGCGTCGTGCGAACTTTGCAAGAACGTGGTTTCAAAGCCTATATCGTCGGTGGCGCGGTGCGCGACCTGTTGCTAGGCCTCAAGCCCAAAGACTTTGACGTCGCGACCAATGCCACGCCAGAGCAAGTCAAGTCCGCCTTTCGCCGTGCTTTCATCATTGGCAGACGTTTTCGTATCGTCCATGTGGTCTATGGCCGTGGCCGCGAGCACGAGGTGATCGAAGTCTCGACCTTCCGCGCCCATCTCGACAACGCCGACGCCGCCCAAGTGACCGGCAACGAGCGCAGCAGCAAGCAAGAACTCGCTGGCATGAAGCACGCCGTAGACGCCAGCGGCCGCGTTTTGCGCGACAACGTATGGGGCCCGCAAGACGAAGATGCTGCGCGTCGCGACTTCACCATCAACGCCATGTATTACGACCCCGAAACGGGAGAAGTGATCGACTACCACGGCGGCATTGCCGATGCCAAGAAAAAAGTCTTGCGCATGATCGGTGACCCCGCCACCCGTTACCGCGAAGACCCTGTACGTATCATCCGCGCCGTGCGTTTTGCCGCCAAACTCAGCGACCTGGGGTTTTCTTTGGAAGCCAAAACGGCTGCGCCTTTGAAGCGCATGCTCAAGCTTTTGGCCGAAGTCCCGCAAAGCCGTTTGTTCGACGAGATGCTCAAGCTTTTGCAGACGGGTCATGCGCTGGCGAGCGTTGCGCAGTTGAAGCTGCTCGGTTTGCAAAAAGGAATTTACCCCTTGCTCGACGTTGTCGTTGCGCGCTCTGACGAAGAATTTGTCAAAACCGCATTGCAAGACACGGACCGCCGCGTCGGCGAAGGCAAACCGGTGGCGCCTAGCTTTTTACTTGCCTGCGTTTTATGGTCGGACGTGCGCGAGAGTTGGAACGTGCGCCGCCTAAAGCAGCCACCGTTCCCCGCCTTGCAAGACGCCATCGACGAAGTGTTCGATTCCCGCATTGGCGATGTCTCAGGAAGAGGCAAGCTCGGTGCGGATATGCGTGACATTTGGTTGATGCAACCCCGTTTTGAAAAACGCGTCGGCAGTGGACCTTGGACCCTGGTTGACCATGTGCGTTTCCGCGCAGGCTTTGACTTCATGCGTTTGCGCGCAGATGTGGGCGAGGTAGATGAACTGCTTGCCGACTGGTGGCAAGAATTCAGCTTGGCCGACGACGCCACGCGCGAAGATTTGTTGCAACAGGCCCGCACCGCAGCCCCGCAGGAAGCGGCGCCTAAAAAACGCCGCAGACGTCGTAAACCTGCAGGCGGAGCAGAGCGCGAACCTTCCGCGGAGTAAATCTTGGTTCAGGTCTGTGTGGCTTTTGGCGCCAACTTGGGAGATGCCCTGGCTACGGTGCTTAGAGCTATACAAGAAGTTGGTGCGCTAGCCACTACGCAATTACACCAAGCCTCTTCTTTGTATGCCAGTGCGCCGCACGAGGCGACTGGGCCCGAATTTGTCAATGCGGTTGCGATTTACGACACAGATTTACCGCCGTTGGACCTACTGGAAGCATTGCAAAACTTAGAACATGTGGCGGGACGAGAAAGACTTTTTCCGAATGCGCCGCGTACTTTGGATCTAGACATCATTTTTTATGGCGATCTTGCGCTAGCAACACCACGACTCACGTTGCCACACCCACGATGGCAAGAGCGGGCCTTTGTTTTAAAACCTTTGGCTGAAATCCTCCCAGACTTGGTCAAGGAGGAATGGTTAGAAAAGGTATCAGATCAAGAAATTTACAGGTTGTAAGCTCCGCTTACACTTTCATCTGTCATAAAAAAGTCACTAAGACTTCACGAAAACGGAGATCTGCCATGTTGTTTGGAAAGTTACTGCCCACCGAGGGCAATTTTTTCGTCATGTTTAACCAGCATTCAGACTGCATCGTCAATGCCGCACGTGCTTTTTCGCAATTAGTGGCCCACTACAGTGATCCGATTCTCAGAGACAAATACAACCAAGAAGTGATCAATGCTGAACATGCAGCCGACCGCGTGACGCATGAAGTCAATCGCATGATCCACAAGACCTTCATCACGCCGATTGACCGCGAGCAAATTCACTCGCTCATCAACACCATGGATGATGTTGCAGACTTGTTCCAAGATTCCGCTGAGACCATGTCCTTGTATGACGTCAAGCACATGACCGAAGAAATCACACGCTTGACCGACCTCAGCCTCAAGTGCTGCGAGCGCGTCAGCTACGCCGTGAAACTGCTAGACAAAATCAACGATCCAGCTACCGCCGAAGCGGCTCTAAAAACCTGTGAAGAAATCGACAAACTGGAATCTGACGCAGACCGTGTCATGCGCAGCGCTATGAGTAAGTTGTTTCGTGAAGAGCCGGATGTGCGTGAGTTGATCAAACTCAAGGCGGTCTATGAGTTGCTCGAAACCATCACAGACAAGTGTGAAGACGTCGCCAATTTGATCGAGGGCATCGTCCTCGAAAATTCCTGATCGCTCGGAGCGCATATGGATAGCGTACAAACCGCCTTTTGGGTGGTCGCATTGTTGGTGGTTTTGGCTTTGGCGTTCGACTTCATGAACGGGTTCCACGACGCCGCCAATTCCATTGCCACCGTGGTTTCTACTGGCGTTTTAAAGCCTGCGCAGGCGGTTTTATTTGCAGCGTTTTTCAATGTCATCGCCATTTTTATCTTCCACCTGAGCGTGGCAGCTACGGTGGGCAAGGGCATTGTGCAGCCGGGTATTGTCGACACCCATGTGGTGTTTGGCGCCTTGGTGGGCGCAGTGACTTGGAACGTATTGACTTGGTTCTACGGCATCCCTAGTAGTTCTTCGCACGCACTAATAGGCGGTATTTCAGGCGCCGTGATAGCCAAAGCGGGCACAGGTGCATTGATTGGCGCGGGTATTTTGAAGACCGTACTTTTTATTTTTGTCTCGCCCTTGCTGGGATTTCTGCTGGGCTCGCTCATGATGGTGGTGGTGGCCTGGGTCTTTCGAGGCTTTCGACCATCCCGCGTTGATAAGTGGTTTCGCCGCTTGCAACTGGTCTCGGCGGGTGCTTACAGCTTAGGCCACGGTGGTAACGACGCCCAAAAAACCATCGGCATTATTTGGATGCTGCTTGTCGCTACGGGTTACGCAGCGGCGGAAGACAAATCTCCCCCGACTTGGACCATCGTGAGTTGCTACTTGGCCATTGGTTTGGGCACTATGTTCGGCGGCTGGCGCATTGTCAAAACCATGGGCCAGCGGATTACCAAGCTCAAACCTGTAGGTGGGTTTTGTGCAGAAACAGGGGGTGCGATGACGCTTTTCTTGGCCACAAGCTTGGGCATACCAGTCTCCACCACCCACACGATCACTGGCGCCATTGTTGGCGTGGGTTCGACCCAACGGGCGAGCGCTGTACGCTGGGGTGTTGCGGGAAATATTGTCTGGGCTTGGGTGCTCACTATTCCCGCCAGTGCGTTTGTTGCAGGCGTGGCTTACTGGATTAGTTTGTTAATTTATTAAGCTACTGGGAAATCTTCTGTGCTTCTTCAATTTGGTATTCGAAATAACGCTGAATACTGAACACGATGCTCGACATCAGCACCGTAGTACCAATTAGCAACGATAAAACGATGGCGCCAATCGTCATCCAGTTGGTTTGACCTGGTTGCGCATCTTCTGGCGCCTCAGGGTTGAACTTGGCGTTCCAAGCTTCTTTGGTCATGAGGGCATAAACAATTGCATTCAAGGCGCAACCCGCAAAGCAAAAACCTGCTAGTGGGATGAGCAACCAGCTAGAAACGTCATCTAAGCCAAACTCTTGCACCCGTTGCACGCCATAAATGCCCAAAGCCGTTGGAACAGGCAATAGCCAGCCCAAAGTGTCCCAAATGCCAAATAAATAAAAGCGGTGCAGACCCAAAGGCCCGCCCAGAAAGGCCAGCCAAGCCGCGAGTGTTTTGTTTTTCATGACAGGCAGTGTATCTCTGGCTATAATGGAAAGCTTTTCAGCGTGTCGCTGGCCGGGTGGCCTAGCGCGTGTCTCAAACGCTGGAACACCTCACCCACCCGAAGGATTCACTATGGTCGTCATTCGACTTTCACGCGGCGGTTCTAAAGCCCGTCCGTTTTTTAACATTGTTGTGGCTGATAAGCGCGACCGTCGCGACGGCCGTTTTATTGAGCGTATCGGGTTTTACAACCCATTGGCCAAAGGCGCTGCCGAGAGCTTGCGCGTTGCGCAAGACCGCTTGACCCACTGGACCGGCGTTGGCGCGCAGTGTTCGCCCACCGTTGTACGTTTGATCAAGCAAGCGGCCAAAGCAGCTGCTTAAATAGCCACAGGCGCTGTTATGACGTTCGCCTTCGAGGCCGCAGAACTTCCTGCGGACGCTATCGAAGTAGGGCGCATTGCAGACGCATGGGGCATCAAGGGTTGGTTCAAAGTTTTGCCCTATAGCGCTTCTCCGGAAGCGCTTTTTTCTTCTAAGCGTTGGTTTTTACAACCCTCCGAAAAAGGTGCCAAGACTTTCACTGGCACCGTTCTGATCAAAATCAAAGCAGCCAAAGACCATTCCGACTCGGTTGTCGCCCATGCGCAAGACATTGCCGACCGCAACGATGCCGAGTTGCTTAAAGGCGCCCGCATCTTTGTTTCCCGATCTAGCTTTCCTACCCCTGAAACTGATGAGTACTACTGGGTTGATCTCATAGGGCTCGACGTCGTGAACCGAGAGGGGCTCGCTTTGGGCCAGGTGAGAGAACTTTTAACCACGGGCCCACAAACTGTGTTGGTGCTTGCTTACTTAGAAGAGGGCAAGAGCAAAGAACGCATGATTCCCTTCGTGAGGGCGTATATCGACGGTGTCGATTTGCAGGCCAAGCGCATCACAGCCGATTGGCAGCTTGACTTCGACGTCTAAAGTCCATGCGTTTTGACGTCATTTCACTTTTCCCAGAAATCTTCGAAGCTTTTTTAGTCAGTGGCGTCACGCGCCGCGCCTATGAATCAGGGCAAGTGGCGGTCAAAATTTGGAACCCACGCGACTATGCGCAAGGCAATTACCGCCGGGTCGACGATCGACCCTTTGGCGGCGGCCCCGGCATGGTGATGATGGCCGAACCATTGGCCGCTTGTTTAGAAGCGATTCGCACAGAGCGTGGCCAAGACCGTCACGTGGCGCCCTTGGTGCTTTTCTCGCCGATCGGCCCAACTTTGAACCACACCACGGTACAAAAGTGGGCTGACAGTGCGGGCGCCGTCTTGCTGTGCGGGCGCTATGAGGGCGTAGACCAACGCTTTATTGACCAGTTCGTCGACCAGCAAATCAGCTTGGGCGACTTCGTTCTTTCGGGTGGCGAAATCGCCGCCATGGCCCTGCTGGATGCCGTTACCCGTTTGCAACCGGGCGTTTTGCAAGATGGTGACAGCTCGCAGATGGACAGTTTCCATCCCGCCTTAGATGGTTTGCTAGATTGCCCGCACTACACGCGCCCCGAGCAATGGCAAGGGCAGGGTGTGCCCGAGGCGCTTTTATCGGGCCACCATGCCCAAATCGAAACATGGCGTCGCGCCCAACGCGTGGCACTGACCCAGCGACTGCGCCCAGACTTGATCAACGCTGCGCGCGCGGCAGGCCGATTGACCGGCCCAGACGAGCTCGTACTGATGCAGCAAAAGTCGCTATAATGGTGGGCTTTTCGATCCTCTGGCCGGCCGCTTCGGGTCTTTTGTACTAAAGACACCAGAAGCCTTTTGTGTAGCGCGGTCACGATCTATCAGAGGTCCTTATGAATTTAATCCAAACCCTTGAGGCAGAAGAAATTGCTCGCCTCAATAAAAAAGTTCCTGAATTCGCCCCTGGCGACACGGTCATCGTCAGCGTCAATGTGGTCGAAGGTACGCGCAAGCGCCTGCAGGCTTACGAAGGCGTAGTGATCGCCAAGCGCAACCGTGGTTTGAACAGTGGGTTCACTGTCCGCAAAATCTCCAGCGGTGAAGGCGTCGAGCGCACTTTCCAAACCTACAGCCCCTTGATTGCCAGTATTGAAGTAAAACGCCGTGGCGACGTGCGCCGTGCCAAGTTGTACTACTTGCGTGACCGTAGTGGTAAGTCAGCGCGTATTAAAGAAAAGTTGGTTAGCAAGTCTGCTGCCGCTCACAAAGCCGCTGCTGCAGCGGCTGAGTAAGCCACCCCAAGCTTTGGCTCTCCACAAGCCACCCCAAGTGTTCACTTGTGGTGGCTTTTTTATTGCGTTCAATGGCTAAGTCGCCCATCTTCGACCCGCAGCAAATCCCTGTCGATCGCATAGACAGCCATCTCGCCGCTGTACCAGTCGACAGAATGTCCGCACAAGCTTTGCAAAAGCGTTTTTCGCAACCGCCAAATTGGCAACCAGAAATTCTGCGCGAACGTAAATTTTTGGACCGTGAACCAGCCCAAGCGGCTGTATTGCTTGGCGTTGTGATGCGTGATGAACCCACCGTGTTACTTACCCAGCGCACGGAGCATATGAGCACCCATGCCGGACAGGTTGCGTTTGCTGGAGGAAAGTGCGATGCCGATGACGCAGACGCTGCCGCGACTGCTTTGCGCGAAGCTTATGAAGAAGTAGGGCTTGAAATGCATCACGTGCAGGTCTTGGGTGAATTGCCTACTTACATCACTGGTTCGGCTTTCCATGTCACTCCCATCGTTGCTTTGATCGATCCGGCGATGCAACTTCGCATCAATACAAGCGAAGTAGCGCATGCATTTGAAGTGCCTCTGGCCTATTTGATGAACCCCGCCAACCACCGCTGGCATGTGTGGGAATTTGAAGGCGTTCAACGCCAATGGCTATCGATGCCATACCAAGATGGACCCGATCAGCGTTACATATGGGGTGCAACTGCTGGAATGTTGCGCAACTTTTATCGTTTCTTGCAAGCGTAGTAGTTATCATCGGGCCATGAGTTTCTTAGCCCTACTCTTTGCGTTTTTAATTGAGCAAGTTCGCCCCTTGGCGCATGACAACTGGGCCCATCGTGCCTTGCGCGTGTGGTTAGAGTGGATCAGCCACACTTTTGATGCTGGGCAGGAGAGGCTCGCATGGATGACATGGGTCTTGGCGGTCGGTGTGCCTTCTGTCTTATCGCTCATCATCCATTGGAGCTTGCTCGCTTGGCTGGGTTGGCCTGCCGCAATGCTGTGGAGCGTGGGTGTTTTGTACCTCGCATTGGGTTTTCGTCAGTTCAGCCATTACTTCACGGATATTCGCGATGCATTGGAAGAAGGAGACGAGCAACAAGCGCGCGAGGCCTTGGCGCATTGGAAACAAGTATCTGTCGGCACTTTGCCGCGCCAAGAGTTATTGCGCCATGTGATCGAATTTTCAGTTCTGTCAGCGCATCGCCATGTCTTTGGCGTGATGGCGTGTTTCTCTGTATTTGCTGCGTTAGGTTTTGGGCCTGCGGGTGCTGTGATCTACCGCATGAGTGAATGGGTTGCGAGGTTTTGGGCGCATACGCCGCATGCAGACACGAAATTCGTCAGCTTAGCCCTACAAGCCTGTGCAAAGAAAGCTTGGTATGTAGTCGACTGGTTACCAGCGCGCATGACTGCTGTTGCGTTTGGAGTCGTTGGTAACTTTGAAGACGCTATTGACTGCTGGCGCAATTACGCGCAACGCTTTTCTGATGATAACGACGGTGTGGTGATTGCCGCTACGTCGGGCGCCTTGAATGTTCAACTAGGCGGCGCCGCGCTGCCACCTAGTGGTAGCGATACATCAGATGCTGTCTTGCAAGAAGGAGCGCCAAGTCTTGAACAAGACAGCGAAAGCACGCCTGGACGCGCCCCAGAAAGAAGTCACTTGGCCAGCGTAGTGGGCCTGGTATGGCGTTCTGTGGTGTTATGGATGGCACTGTTGGCGCTACTGACTTTAGCGAGATTGCTAGGTTAGTTCACTGACAGCAGGGCTAGTTCTCTGATAAATGGCTTATCCATGCATCTTGACCTTATTGGCCAAAAAGTAAGCTCCCCAAGAAGCAAGCGCTGCAACCACTGCACATAACCAATAGTGTGTGACTTGTCCGCTGGGTTCACGTTGCAACAACATTCCCCCGACCCATGAAGCGATGCCCATAGAGAAGGATTGGACTGCCCCATTGAGCGACATAAATGTGCCACGAAATTTAGGATTTGCAGCAGAGGTGAGAAGCGCCATGCCAGGGATCATGCGGCCGTTCATCGCAGCAAACAAGAGCGTGGTAGCCAACAAAACAAAAGGAAGTGGAATAGGCACCAGCAAAGTAATAGCAAACATTGGGATGACAGAAAACAAAACGGCTTTTTGAAAAGTCTCACGTTTTCCGTGCCGATCGGTGATTCCACCAATCCATCTGCCGCTAAATAAGGTGACTACACCACCGCAAAAATACAACCAAGGAATTTCGGATGCTGTCATCACATGGTTGTTTTGTAAATACAAGGTGATGTAAGGAATGATGGTGAAAGCTGCAAACATCATCGTGGCAGAGAGAAATAAAGCCATGCGTTGGTTGTGTTCACTGAGAACTTGCATCATGGCGTGCAATACGTGTTTATCTTCACCATGTGCAATATGCGCATTCAAAGAGGGGAGTGCATAAAACGCCAAGGCACCCACGCCAAGACACATCACTCCAATAGCAAAAAATGCAAAGTGCCAGCCCCACAAATTGGCAAACATCAATCCGGCTGGAACGCCTGCTACGGTAGCAACAGAAAAAGATGTCATGACAATTCCAGTTGCACGTCCGCGTCGTGCAAATGGAATGACGTCACCAATAATGGTTTGCGACATGGTGTTGAGCACACCGCCAAAAAATCCAGCAGCAATACGTGCTGCCATCAACCAAAAGAAAGTAGGCGCAATACCACAGGCAATCGTGGTGAGGGCAAACAATGTGTAGAGGGTTAGCAACAAATGTTTACGGTCAAACCTGTCGACAAAAGTGGTGGCAAATAAACCCGATATGCCTGCCGAGATCGTGTACGCGGACACCAGTAGACCAAATTCTGCAAAACTGATATCAAAAAGCGCTGTGAGCTGCGGGCCCAAAGGCATCATGATCATGAAGTCCACGATATGGGTAAATTGAATGCCTGCTAAAGACAGAAGTAATAGCAATTCCCTTCGTGGGGTTAGAGATGTGTTCATAAATAATTTTTTATGCTCGGACGAGCGATTAGTAGTTCTTAGGCTGTGTCAGTTCGGCGAACAACATGCCATAGAGTTTGTAGCGCGAAGCGTTTATTTCTCCAGATGCAACAGCAGCTTGCACGCCACAGCCCGGCTCATGCAAATGCGTGCAGTTGTAAAACTTACATTCAGAAACGTGTGGCTTTAAGTCGGGCATATATGCGGCAAGTTGCATTGCATCAATGTGGTGCAATCCAAACTCTTGAAAACCTGGCGAGTCAATCAATGCGGTCTTGCGTTCGGCATCTACCCAATACAAATTAGTAGAAGTCGTAGTGTGTTTTCCAGAGTTCAATGCGTGAGAAATTTCGCCCGTACTTGCCAAGGCATTGGGTATGAACTGGTTAATCAAAGTACTCTTACCTGTACCAGAAGGACCCAATATCAAACTGGTCTTGTTTTGCAAACGCTCCACCAAGTCACTCGAGCGACCATGTTTGATAGCCAGTTGCAAAACGGTGTAACCCATTGCCGTGTAAGGCGCTAAGCGCTCCAGGGCGCGGGCAAATAAATCGGTGAGGTCGCTTTTGTTCAAAGCAATGATGGGGGTGATATGTTCGGCTTCTGCCGCGATCAAGGCGCGCGTGAGTTGCATTTGAGAGAACTCGGGTTCGGCGGCTAGCAAGATCACTACTTGGTCTAAATTGGCTGCGAATGATTTGGTGCGAATTTCATCTTGCCGATAAAACAAGTTGCGCCGTGGAAGAATTTTTTCAATCGTGCCTTCATCGGTAGAGGGCAACCATTCCACTTGGTCCCCTACTACGACTTGGCTTTTTTTCCCACGCGGGTGACAAATGCGACGCTCACCGTCCATTGACTCGACCATGCAGTGGCGTCCATGGCTGGC
>CANBZB010000014.1 GCA_947373745.1 Burkholderiales bacterium
GGTACTGTTTTGTGGCACAAAAAATAGTCTGCATACGAATTCTTTTGCACCACCGGAGTTAGCGGACGGTTATTCCCGTCTAACTTGATAACGGCTGGATCGTACAAATTACTAACGGTTGGAGGCTCTTTCTTGGGCGCTCCGTGTCCGCCGCCATGGCCACCACCGTGTCCATCATCTTTCTTGGCGTCTTTCTTCTTTTCTTCTTTGGCAGGGGCGCCATGTCCGTCATCATGTTTTTCTTCTTTTTTCGGAGCGTGATCATCCGCTTTGCCGTGATCGTCTGCCTTGCCATGCGCGTCCTTGGCGTCTTTCTTAGCTTCTAATGGCTTAGGCTCTTCTTTCACAACTGGCTCAGGTTCTCCGCGTCCTTCTTTTAAAACGCGTTTATAGACGGTACCACTGCGACCTTTTGCACCTTCTTCGTCGGCGTAATTAGGTTCTTTTTCTTTGGGCGGAGGCGCTTTTGGGGCATCGCTGGCAAATGCGGGCAAGCTGAGTCCTGCCAAGGTTAGAAAAAACCAGCAAGCGCAGTGGATTGAGAGACGACCAGAAAAGCGAGGCATAAAGAATAGAAGTTATCGCTAATGAATCGACAGCCACCCGATTTGCTTTAACCGAGGGTTAGGAAATATCAAGGAACGCTGTAGCAGGTGGTATCGCTATGCAATTTGCCTTTATCGGTCACACAATGCTGCGCAATCAACTTTCGAGACATATCTGACAGAAAGTAGGAGCGGTAAAGCACTTCCCCCTTTGGAATCAGGCTGATGCTGCGAAATACAGGACATTGTTCGTTATGCACGCAGGCCTTGAGGCGGGTGGCATTGGTATAGAGATGGATGCTCACGCGACCTGGTGTCAAACTGCGTGGCGTTCCGATGCTGACGACACATGCATCGCCTTTAACAAACGGTAATTCGTTTAATTCAGCGAAATAGTTCATTTCAGCGACCAAAAGCTCTCTGAACCAAGGTGCGACAATGCCATCGCAGTCGTAGTAGTCCATTTTGGTGGTGTTGAGCAGCGGTTCTGAGTAGGGCTTGTTTTTGGGCCCTAAGAGCAACATGGGTTCTTTGCCGCTTTGAGGCGGTCGCGCCAAAATGGCACGAGACGCATTGGGTGTCTCTGTCTTGGTTTGCGCGTCTGCTTGGCTCCATAAGGATAGAAACAAGCACATGAGGATGCAAAACTTATTAAACATGGCATTAGACAGGTCGGTTGGAACAGGGATAACTTTATCAGTAACGGCCTATGGGCTAAAAGTCACTCTAGAAAGAGGGCGGTTGGTCGATTCCTAGTACTCATGCGAATTAATTTCTCCAACTTGTTTTTATTGTCGATCCTCCTTGTGTTGAATGGGTGTGGAGGAGGGGGCGGCGGATCGTCTAGTTCGAGTAGCACCTACACCGCTTCACCTTCGGTTTTTATCAATAGTTCTACTATCAGTAATGTGGTCTCGCTTGGGTATCTTAGACAGATGTTTTTTGATGGCACTTACTTGTATGTGGTTAACTCAACGGATGCGGATCAAACGACTTCAAGTGGCGGGAAGATCTATAAATTTAATACGTCCGGAGCTTATGTCGCATCCATTGGTGCATCGATCAAGTGGCCATTTTCAGTCGCCGTTTACAGCAGTAATGTGTTTGCTGTGGCCACTGACACAGCAGGGTCTGGGAGTACGGGTTTAATTAATTTAAGTTCCAGTACTACGCCCGTAGTGACTGCACTGTCTAGCCCTTATGGTGTGGGTATCGACAGCACGAATGGTCGTGTCTACGTTTCTGACGTGGGCGGTGGCACTTATGCAAATTCTGTCGTCATCTACACGATTGGATCCTATGGCGCGCCTCTCACATTTGTATCGATTGGCTCAAGTCCTAGTGGAATGGCATACGACAGTTCGCTTGGTTATATGTATGTCACCCGACAAAGTGCAACGTCTGCTGGTGTCTATAAGATCAACACCTCTACTTACGCTGCATCCGCCTTGGTAAGCACTTCATTTGGAAGCATTTTTAATAATCCAACTGGGATTGCTGTTAGGTCAGCGTATAAAGAAGTGTATGTAGCCAATACAGGAACATCTGCTGGAGATACCGACAGCAGTATTTTAAAAATCACCTATGACAGCTCTGGTACCGCAACAGCTGTTACTACTTTTTTAAGTGGAACATCTACTAGCAGCATGCTATGTGGTCCCGTTGGACTAGCTATAAACGGAAATGTTCTCTACATTTCTAACGGAACTTGCACCACCAATAGTGCTTATGCCAAATCAGTCATCAAAGTAACTTTGGACGTTTAAAAATCTAATCGCAACTGCCTCTTCATCACCTTCCCATTCGCATTCCTAGGCAGTGGCGTATCCAACCAAGTAACCGTCTCAGGCACCTTGTAATCCGCCAATGCTTGCTTGCAATGCGCGGTCACTATGTCTTGCGAAATGGATTGATTTGGCGCATAAATAAAAGCATGCACCCGTTCCCCTAAAACCGGACAAGGCTTACCAACAATGGCTGCTTCAAGCACCCCAGGTATCCCCATCAAGCAGTTTTCTACTTCAACCGAGTAGATTTTGAATCCGCCACGATTCAGCATATCTTTTTTGCGGTCAAAAATTTTGACAAAACCGTCTTTGTCCATGCAGCCTAAATCACCGGAGTGCCAGTAGCCTGCTGTGAATGACTGCGCAGTAGCTTCTGGGTTATCCCAATAACCAGGCACCACCATGGGACCGTTGATCCAAAGCTCACCTGTTTCACCAAACGGCACTTCTTGCCCAGCATCGTTCATGATGCGCACATCCGCACACGGCAATACACGTCCTACGCTGTCAAGATGAGCGTCATTCATGCCAGCGGGAATCATCGTGACTGGCGATGTAGTTTCTGTGGCGCCGTAAGCATTACGCAAATCCAAATTAGGTAGGTGCTTTGCCAATTGCTCGATCACTGCCACTGGCATGGGCGCGCCACCATATCCACCGATACGCCATTGCTTCAAAGCTTCTGCACTAAAGCTGGGTTCTAACAAACACAGGCTGTACATCGCAGGCACCATGAGGGTGTGCGTCATATTTTCTTTAGCGGCGAATTCTAAAAATTGCTTTGCTTTGAACTCACGCATGATCAAAGTGGCACCACCCACTTGCACCATGGTGGCGATGATGGCGATCAATCCTGTGACATGGCTGGCAGGCACGGCTAACATCGAAGAATCGTTCTGCGTCAAATGCATGCCATATTCATAGTGCAGCGCCGAGTGCACGATGTTGGCGTGCGTGATCATGGCGCCTTTGGGGTTGCCCGTAGTGCCAGATGTATAAAGAATGGCTGCCACATCAAATTGATCAGCCACAAAAAAAGGTATTTCTTTAGGGCTTTGCTTTGCCAATAAATCGGGTAAGACAACTGTTGGGGCCGCAGTGGAGACTTGATCTCCTAAATTGTTGTCAATGCAAATACGATGTTCTAAAGAAGCTACATCAGCTTTAGATGGAATGCGCTCCGCCAAACTCGAGTCAAATGCAACTGCCTTGGCCTTGCATTGATTCATGATGTAAGTTAGCCCCGGGCGTTGTTCACGAATGCCCACTGGCACCGCAATGGCGCCGATGTATTGAATGGCAAATAACAAGAATACGAACTCAGCGCGGTTACTCACAAACAGAACCACTCTGTCTTGTGGTTGTATGCCTAAGTTATGCAGAACTTGTGCGTAAAGTTCTACCGAGCGCCAAACTTCTTGGTAAGTCCAGCGCTGGTCTTCAAATACCAATGCTTTACGAGTCGCGTGTTGTGCAACTGCAGTTTGCAGCATGGACAAGAAATTAGCTGGGCGTTCAACAAAACAGCGAACCAGCCTATCGTGTCCCCAAGCTTCAATACGATGTGCGGGTAATTGTGGGTCTGTCCAGTACATCTATCGGTTTAAGCCACGTTGGCGCCACGTTCAATCACTACTTCTTGAGATACCAAACTACTGGAATGGTTTAAGTCAGATTGCGCTATCAAAACGGATAAATCCATACCCCTTAGGCCGCTGATAACGTCACTTAAACGCATAGATAAGGCTGGAGCCACACCTTCAAAAGGTTCATCTAACAACAAGAGTTTTGTTCCAATCGCCAAAGCTCGTGCTAAGGCAACTAGTTTTTGTTGTCCACCGGAAAGTAACAAGGCTTTGCGGGTTGACATCGCTTGTACCTCTGGCAAAACACCGTAGACGAAGTTAAGTCTGTCTTGCAGTTTGAGATTGGGCGAGACCCACAATGGAATCAAAATATTTTCTTCTACCGTCAATTCGGGCACTAAACCTCTGTCCTCGGGCATGTAGCCAATTCCGAGTGAGGCGCGCGCCTCAGGTGGCAACTTGGTTAAGTCTTCCCCGTTGAAGATCATGGTTCCAGAGCTTGGGGTCAAATGGCCCATCACACTGCGCATAAAGCTGGTTTTGCCAGCCCCGTTGCGACCGACTAGGCCAGACATTGCACCGTTACCGAGCGTCAGGCTCAGGCCGCGTAATACTTGAACCGACTCGATGCTGACATGCAAGTCTTTCACCTCAAGCATGGCTAGGCTCCTGTCTTAACTCGCCCGTCACATAACGGCGCACGTCGTCATTGGCTAAGGCAAGATCAGGCGCAGCATCTGCAATGATGCGACCGCTATAAAACGCAATGACACGGTCAGCATAGCGACGCACGATGTCCATATCGTGCTCTACAAACAAAGCCGTTAGCGGTTCGTTGCCCAGTACACGCATGATGGTGTCCATCATTGGGAATTTTTCTTCTGCAGAGACGCCACTAGTAGGCTCGTCAAGCAACAAGAGCTTGGGTGAGCCGGTCATGGCTAAAGCAATGTCTAGTAATTTACGAACGCCACCTGGTAGCTCTTTGACGCGTCTCTGGCTGTGCTGCGACAGGCCAAATCGATTGAGAAGATCTGCGCCACGTGCGAGATGTTCTTTGTTAGAGGAAGGGCGCCACATCGAGAGTTTGTTTTCATGGCAAGCCATGGCGACCAACATGTTTTCCATCACAGTGAGTGCTGGATAGAGTTGTGGAATTTGAAATGAACGCGCCACACCTAAATGCGTGATTTGTCGGGGTGATAGGGGGGTGATGTTGGCGTTGTCGAATTCAATCACACCACTGTCGGGCTTGAGGTAGCCCGTGATCATGTTCACAAACGTAGTTTTTCCTGCACCATTGCTACCGATGAGACTGACGCGTTCACCAGATTGGATATCCACACAGATATCTTGCGCCGCGACAACTGCGCCAAATTGTTTTTGTAAATTTTTTGCGCTGAGAAGAGGCTTGCTTGTCATGACTGCTCCTTTGGAGATACACGACTCCACAAAGAACCCAATCCGTGCGGTAAGAAGCGAATCACAACCAACAAGAAGATACCCAAAGCCAGTTGCCACGTGTTCGGAAAGTAAGCACTGGAGAAAGAACGCACCGCTTCCAAAATGACCGAAGACAACATGATCGCCACCACGCTTTGCGTGCCAGCCAAGATCGCGACAAAGACAAATTCACCCGACGTTGTCCAGTAACTGAATGTTGGATCAATATGACCCAAGGCCATCACAGCCATAGATCCGCCACAACCACCTAAGAATGCGGCAATGAAAAAATTAATCGCCATGGTGTGTCGCACGGAACCGCCTAGGTATTCAACGCGCAATTCATTTTCACGAATAGCTTGGGTGATCAGGCCACGGGTGGAATCAAAATAAATACGGCAGATGTATGCCATCAAACATGCCAGACATGCAGAAATAGCGTAGAGCACATAACCGACCCATGCATCAGCTAAGCTTTGTCCGAGCAAGGTGACGCGTCCTAAATTAAAGCCGTCTGAGCCGCCCAGACTTTCTGTCTTGACCAAAATGCCATAGCCCACCATGGACAGAGCCAAAGTGAGCATGGAAAAAAAGATGCCTCGATAGCGTGACAGCAAAGGTGCAAATGGCGCTGTGATAAATAGAGCAGTGATGCCACCGCTCAAGGTGAGGACCAGCGCGTCGGTTGCGCCTAATTTTTGGAACATCAATGCTGCTGTGTAGCCACCGATGGCAGACATCAAGCCTTGACCAAAGGCCACTACACCGCCACGCATGAGTAACATGATGCCTAACGATACCAAGCCATTAGCAAACGCCATGGTGCACATAAACAGCAACCATTTAGGCAAAACCAAACCTAAAGCAAGCAGTGCAACTGCTGTGAGGACAGTGATAACCGTCAACGAAACAAACGAACGGTGCATGGTTAAATTTTTCGCGCCTGTATACGTTGAAACAAACCCTCAGGTCGCACCATCAACACCATCGCCATCACCACATAGATGGAAAAAAGCTCTGCAACTGGCACCAGATGTACCGCAGTAGCTCGAGAAAGTCCAACAATCAAAGCGCCGATGGCAGCGCCTTCAATACTTCCCAACCCACCAATGATGACCACAGCGAAAGAGAGAATGATCACACCGACGGAGAGGCCTGGTTGAACTGAAATCATAGGTGCTGTGAACGCGCCGCCAATGGCTGCTAGAAACACGCCAACGCCAAAAGCATACATATAGACCTTGGAGACCTTGACGCCCATGCTCGAAGCGATTTCAGGGCTATGGATGACAGCGGTAACGATCTTGCCTTGGCGTGTTTTATTCAAACCCCACCACACCATCAAACCAACGACAAGTGCCAGTACTACCAGCAGAAAGTCATACCCCACATAAATCTGTTCGCCAATTTCTATGTTGCCAAAAAGGCTGTAAGGCTCAGAGACGTAGTAGGGATTAGCGCCCCAAATAATTTTGGTGATGTCTTCCATGCACAAGAACATGGCGTATGTCACCAACACCAAAAGTACTTCATCGTGTCCATAAAAAAAGCGTAACAAGCCGCGTTCAGTCAAAGGAGCCACTAAAACGGCAATGGCAATAGCTGCCAAAAGCATAGCGACCAAGCTCCAAGCCGGAGCCCAGTGCAAAGTGGCTATCCATCCTACAAAAGTGGCTGCTGCATATGCACCCAGTGCATAAAAACTACCATGGGCGATATTTAGAATCTTTAAGACGCCAAATACCAGGGTAAGCCCCAAAGCAACGATGAATAGCCACGACGCATAGGTCAGTCCATCAATCAAAATAGTGATAGCCAAGCCCATGTGTCGTTACTTCATTAATTGCACTTAGCGCCGGGGAATCCAGCTTTGAGCCACTCTACGGAGTTCATATTGGCTGGTGGGTTAACACATTCAGCAGGAAATCTTTGAATGTCTTCAATCATCACCATTTTCTTGGTGGCATCCCACTTAGTGCGTCCAATCGCTGTTTCTTGAATGGCTTGGTTACCGCCACCTAAAACCATACGAATTTTTCCAGCAGGAGAGTCCCACTCGCTATTTTTCAATGCGGCGGCAAGCTGCTCGGGCGTTGGTTTTTTCCCGCCATTGGCTGCCATAGCTTTTTCAACCGCGAGTTTTAAACCTAACAATGCTTGTGCCATGCGATAGGGTGCTTGAACGGGGTAGACGTTATTTGCTTTTTGGTAGTTATCCCACCACCAATCATTCAATGCAGACTTTGGCGCCATCAAACCATAAGCGCCTCTAGCACCCAAGATGGTGCCGTCTGGCACTTTTTCACCTAAGCCCGGTAACACGTGGTCACCCGCTGATAGAACAACTTGCGAGCGTTTGAACATGCCTCTAGGTGCAGACTGCAAAATTAGCGCTTGCAAATCTCCGCCCCATAAGCTGGAGTGGACTAGGTCAGCAGGTTTTGCCATGAGGGCTGAAATTTCAGTG
This sequence comes from Burkholderiales bacterium, assembly GCA_947373745.1. Classification (GTDB taxonomy): domain Bacteria; phylum Pseudomonadota; class Gammaproteobacteria; order Burkholderiales; family Burkholderiaceae_C; genus Limnohabitans. The sequence continues at coordinate 7,829 of CANBZB010000014.1, forward strand.
CCGTATTGGCCAGCTCCAAATTTCGGGAGTAAATCTTCTCCGGGTTTGGCATCGGGATAAAGCTTGGCCATTGACAAAATAAAGTCAGTGCGTGAGTCTTGTCCCCAAGCGTAATCTTGGTTGATCATGTTGAAAGACTTGACTGGAATATTCTTGGCCTTGAGGTAACGCGCCAGGGCTACGTTGTCCATGGTGGCGTGTGCAGCAGTTCTAAATACGTAGTTGTATTTGCCATCTTCAAAAATGCGCGGGGTACCGCAGTCGTAAAGAATCAAAAACTTTTTCATTTCTTCTGCAACAGGTGCAACGGCTAAACAGTCACCAGAACCTACGTAGCCGACGACTGCATCCACTTTGTCGCGGTCATATAAATTCCGCAATTCCTGCACTTGCTTGGTAGCGCCACCGTTTTCATCCACATAGATGGGTTCGATGGTCAATCCACCAAAACCTTTTTTGTTGTATGGTGCAGGCGCTTGTCCTTTGTTGAAGGCTTCCACTAAAACCTTGGCACCGTTAACAGCTGGAATACCAAAGCTTTCAGCAGCTTGTCCAGACAAGAAGCTGACGATACCGACTTTGAAGGTTTCTTGGGCAGATGCAGACAAGCAAGTGGCGGCTAATGCTGCAGCAAAAGCAACACGTCGAATTAGAGGTTTGAATTTCATCTTTGGCATAGCACTAAGTCTCCTTTTATGAATACAGGTAATGTCGTATGAAACGTGAATTTTTTGCAGGGTACATACCCTAAATAACGCGAAATTTATCTAGATTTGTACTGGGTTGAACCAAATAAAACTTCATTGGCTTTAGGGTCGTTTTGTATAGGTTTGCGTAAATTCGCTAATACTTCTATGCCGCGTTGTACGGCAGGTCTTGCGGCAATCAAATCAAACCACTTTTTCAAATGTGGGTAATCAGCCCAATCCATGCCTTGGTTTTGCCAATTGCGCAGCCAAGGAAATATCGCCATATCGGCGATGCTGTATGCATTACCGGCAATGAATTTAGTGGATGCTAATTGTTTGTCCATCACGCCATACAAACGTTTGGCTTCGTTGGTGTAACGGTTGACAGCATACTCAATTTTTTCAGGCGCGTACTGTCTGAAATGGTGGTTTTGCCCCAGCATGGGTCCCACGCCACCCATTTGAAACATCAACCATTGCAAGACTTCAAACTTTGCACGGTCGCCTTTGGGTAAGAACTTGCCGGTCTTTGACGCCATGTACAAAAGAATGGCGCCCGACTCAAACAAGCTGATGGGTTTACCGTCTGGCCCATGGGGGTCCACCATCGCTGGAATTTTGTTGTTAGGACTTATTTTTAAAAAATCTGCCTTGAATTGATCGCCTGTACCAATGTTGATGGGGTGCGCTAACCAATCTTTGCCAAGACGGTAGCCACACTCTTCCATCATGATGTGCACTTTGTGCCCATTGGGTGTGGGCCAGGTGTAGACATCGATCATGTTTAGCTGCCTCTGGTGATTGGCATCTCAACATCTTGCGGCATCGTTGCGATGTGGCGAGCCAATTCGAGCTTAGCAATCGAGTTACGGTGCACTTCATCAGGACCATCAGCCAAACGCAAAGTGCGTTGGTGTGCGTAGGCATAGGCGAGTGGAAAGTCGTCGCTGACACCGCCACCACCGTGGGCTTGAATCGCCCAATCAATGATTTGCGTTGCCATATTGGGTGCAATCACTTTGATCATCGCAATTTCAGATTTCGCAATCTTGTTACCTACGGTGTCCATCATGTAAGCCGCTTTGAGCGTCAACAAACGCGCTTGTTCAATCATGATGCGTGCATCGGCAATACGCTCATGCCAAACACCTTGGCTTGAAACAGGTTTACCGAATGCAACACGCGCGTTGAGGCGTTTGCACATGAGTTCTAAAGCACGTTCAGCACTACCAATGGTGCGCATGCAATGGTGAATACGTCCTGGGCCTAAGCGGCCTTGGGCGATTTCAAATCCACGACCTTCGCCTAGCATTAAGTTGCCAACAGGGACGCGCACGTTTTTGAGCTCGACTTCCATGTGACCGTGTGGTGCATCGTCGTAACCAAATACGGTGAGAGGACGCAATACCTTGATGCCGGGTGTATTGGCAGGCACCACGATCATGCTTTGCTGTGAATGGCGTGGGGCTTCAGGATCGGTTTTACCCATCACGATATAGACTGCACAACGTGGGTCACCCGCACCAGAACTCCACCATTTCACGCCATTGATCACGTACTCATTGCCTTCACGTTTGATACTGCACTGGATATTGGTGGCATCTGATGACGCCACTGCAGGTTCAGTCATCAAGAAAGCAGAGCGAATTTCGCCACGTAGCAATGGCTCTAACCACTGGTCTTTGATGTCTTCACTGGCGTAACGCTCCAGCGTTTCCATATTGCCGGTATCTGGTGCAGAGCAGTTGAAGATTTCTGCCGCAAACGGGACGCGTCCCATGATTTCGCACAAAGGTGCGTATTCCAAATTGGTCAAACCTTGGGGTGCACGTTTGCTGTGGGGCAAGAACAAATTCCACAAACCGGCTTTGCGCGCGAGGGGTTTGAGTTCTTCCACAATTTTGGTGGGAATCCATGCATTGCCATTGGCGCGGTTTTCAGCGATTTCGGCAAAGAATCTTTTTTCGTTGGGGTAAATGTGCGCGTCCATGAAGGCGAGCAAGCGGGCTTGCATATCCTTGACTTTGTCGGTGTAGTCGAAATTCATGAAGTGCTCCTAGAGTTATGTTTGTAATTAGGCGAGTTGTGCAAATTTCCAGGCCAATTCAGCCATGGGTCGGGCGCCAGCGCCAGACGTTTTAGCCTGTTCGCTGGACGCGGTTCCTGCTTCCACACGTTTGGCAATGCCTTGCAAAATCGCAGCAATGCGGAACATGTTGTAAGCCAGATAAAAATTCCAGTCGGTTTTTAAATCGCTGGGTGTTGCTAAGCCTGTGCGGTCACAGTATTTGAGGATGTATTCCGATTCAGTGGGTATGCCGAGCGACGCAACATCGACCCCACCTATGCCTCTGAATGTGCCAGGAGGTATATGCCAAGCCATGCAGTGGTAACTGAAGTCAGCCAAAGGATGACCAATGGTGGAGAGTTCCCAGTCCAACACCGCCATGACTTTGGCCTCGGTTGGGTGAAACATCAGGTTATCCAAGCGGTAGTCCCCATGCACGATGCTGACCTTGGAAGCATCCAAAGCACTTGCAGGCATATTGGCAGGCAACCATTGCATTAGGTTGTTCATTTCTGGAATAGCTTGTGTTTCTGACGCAACGTACTGCTTACTCCAGCGACCAATTTGGCGCTCAAAGTAATTACCAGCTTTGCCGTAATCAGCCAATCCACATTCTTTGTAGGCGACAGTGTGCAAGGCGGAAATGACGCGGTTCATTTCGTCATAGATGCCAGCGCGTTGCGCATTGCTCATAGCCGGCAAAGTCTGGTCCCACAGAACGCGACCTTGTACGAACTCCATGACATAAAACGCGCGCCCAATGATGGATTCGTCTTCGCACAGCACATGCATTTTGGCAACCGGCACATCGGTGTTTTGCAGGCCTTGCATAACTTTGAATTCGCGCTCAACAGCGTGGGCAGAAGGCAAGAGTTTGGCAACAGGGCCGGGTTTGGCGCGCATCACATAACTTTGCGATGGTGTCACGAGTTTGTAGGTGGGGTTAGATTGCCCACCTTTGAACATTTCTACGGTCAAGGGACCTTTGAAACCAGGTAAGTGTTGGCTCAACCACGCTTGCAATGCTGATTCATCAAATTGGTGTGCACCACTGACAGCGCGCGTACCTTCAAAATTCTCGTAGCGGCTCATTGAAAGACGCCTTTCAATTGTCGGTTTCGCTGATGCGCAAAAGTGCATCCCGATTGCGAATGACCAAACCACCTGGCTCGATCCGAATCGCGTCTTCGCGCTCCATCGCTTTGAGCTCTTGGTTGACACGTTGGCGAGAGGCCCCTAGCAACTGGGCCAATTCTTCTTGCGCTAAATGCAGACCAATGCGAATTTCCTCGCCGTTTGACAGCGAAGGAACTCCGTAACTGCGCACCAGATGCAATAACTGTTTGGCCAAGCGAGAACGCAGAGGCAACGTGTTGAGATCTTCTACCAAGCCAAATAATTGCCGAATGCGCCTTGCCTGCAAGCGCAACATGGCTTCGTAAAACTCTACGTGTTGGCTGAGGATTTTTTGAAAGTCTGCTTTGGCGACGCACAAAATCGTTGTCTCGCCATGCGCGTACACATCGTGTGTGCGGCGATCGCCATCCAATATGGCCACATCGCCGAACCATATGCCGGGTTCCACGTAGGTGAACGTAATTTGCTTGCCCGACAGCGATGTCGAACTCACCCGCACTGCACCTTTGGCGCACGCCATCCATTCTTCGGGCGCATCTCCACGCGCCGCGATCAGGTCGCCGTCTTTGCATCGTTTGACGTAAGCGCATCGAAGTATGTCGTGTCTCAGGGAAGGTGAAAGGGATGAGAACCAACGTCCAGAGTTGATTGACTCGCGTTCTTCGATGTTAAGAATGGGATCTTCCATAGCCTGTCTTTTGTGTGACCTCAAATTGATAAATTGTCGCAAGGGAGACCTCTTGCTTGAAGTGACCCTAGCGTTAATACGGGGGAAGCTTATTTGTAAATGGGTTTTTCTTTGTTCAAAAAAGCAGAAATGCCAATGCCTGCGTTAGCGTGGTGTAAGTTGTTAACAAAGTTGTCTCGCTCTTGCGCTAAGTGGACGTTGAGATTTTGGGTCGCTGCGTCATTGATCAACTCTTTGATACTTTGCATGGCGTTGGGCGCGCGCGCGTTGATGCGCTCAGCCAAATCTAGTGCCTGTGTCAAAGCGGTTCCAGACTCCACTAAGCGGTTAACGCTACCCAATGCGTGAAGGCGTTCAGCAGTGATTCGATCGCCCAGCAGCATGAGTTCTGCGGCCAGTTGGCGTGGTAAGGCGTGAGATAAGTTCCAACTACCACCACCGTCAGGTGACAAAGCAATGCTGCTGTAGGCCATAACAAAAATACTGTCTCTCGCTGCTACGACGAGATCGCACATCAAAACCAATGAAAACCCAGCGCCGGCCGCCGCACCCTCGACTGCGGCAATCACAGGCTTAGGGAAGGTGTGAATGGCTTCCATCCAAGTGTGCAGTCCATCGATGCTTTGCACTTGGACCTCTTTCTCTTGTTCGCGGTTCGCCAATAAACGCTGGAGATTTCCGCCTGCACAAAAGTGCGCGCCTTCACCTGTGATGATGACACTACGAATTTCAGGGTTGCTTTCAGCGGCATTCAAAGCTTCGATGCCAGCGATATACATTTCGGGCCCTAAGGCATTACGAAGCGTAGGGTTGGAAAGGGTCAAGACTAGCGTTTGACCATGCACTGCGCTCTTGAGTTGGCCGATCATTTACTGCTCAACATGGGTCAGACTCAAACCGATGGCACCGCGTCGGCGCAGCCAAGGGCTAGGGCGATAACGCGGGTCTCCGTAGACGGTTTGCACATTAAATAGCACTTCCAAAATTTCTGTGGGTCCGTACAAATCACCCATAGCCAAGGGCCCCATGGGGTATCCCAAGCCCAAAGTCACTGCGGTTTCTAAATCTTGTGGACTGCAAATACCTTGCTGGCAAATATCGCAGGCGATATTGACGATATTTGCAACGACGCGCTGGGTGACAAAGCCGCCACTGTCACGGATAACGCTGACGGATTTGCCGTCACGGGCAAACAATGCATGTGCTGCTTCGCGCATATCGACCCGTGTGGCGGGGTTGGTGGCAAGCACGCGGCGCTTGGTCAATTTGTCGTCGATTAAAAAGTCAATGCCAATGGTGCGCGCAGGATCGAGTCGCTCCACGATTGCGACGGTGGTGACATCAAAGCCTAAAGGCGCCACGATGGCGAGTGCTTGCGCAGAAGGAGAAGCACCAGTTTCAATCTTGGCACCTAAATCTTTGAGTAACTGCAAAAGTTCTGCGCGACGGACCGCCCGGGTCGACACCCATACTGGAGGCATTTCATGGACCTCGGGGATTGGCGGTTCAGCAGGTACTTGTGCGATGCCGTTCTCGTATTTGTAGAAACCATCAGAGACTTTTTTGCCTAGTACACCGCCAGCTAAACGCTGCGCTGTGATGACGCTTGGGCGGTAGCGCGGTTCTTCGTAGTACTGCTGGTAAATGGATTCCATCACCGGATGTGAGACATCCAAGGCTGTTAAGTCCATGAGCTCAAAAGGCCCAAGTTTGAAGCCAGCTTGGTCTTTCAAAATGCGGTCGATGGTGGCGAAGTCTGCGATGCCCTCAGACACGATGCGCAAGGCCTCTGTGCCGTAGCCCCGACCAGCGTGGTTGACGATGAATCCGGGTGTGTCTTGGGCCACGACCGCCTTGTGACCCATTTGCTTGGCGTAGTCGCCGAGCGCGGTGCAAATGGCGGGATTGGTTTTGAGGCCAGCTATGACTTCCACCACTTTCATCAGTGGGACGGGGTTGAAGAAGTGGTATCCCGCAAATTGCTCAGGCCTCTTCAGTGCAGACGCAATCGCTGTGACTGACAGGGAGGAGGTGTTGGTGACTAGTACGGCATTAGGTCGTACCAATTGCTCTAGTTCAGCAAAGAAAGATTTCTTGATATCTAGGCGCTCAACAATCGCTTCAATCACCAAATCGCAATCGCTCAAATCGCTTAATTGGTTGGCACTTTTTAGATTGGCTTTAAATTGTGTGACTTGCTCAGCTGTGAAGCGGTTTTTCTCAAGCAGTTTGTCCCACTGCTGTTGGATATTTTTGGCGGCTTTGGCAACGGCTTCAGCTTGCAAGTCATAGAGTTTGACCACACTGCCAGCTTGGGCTGCGATTTGCGCTATCCCTTGGCCCATGGCACCCGTGCCCACAACGCCGACGGTTTGAAAAATAGGTTTCATAAAGTAATTATCGCTGAGCTGTTTTAGGCCTAATTTTCGAGTCGAGGCCAGTTGTTGTCTTATTGGAATTTTGTAAACCGACGGGTTGCACGCGCTGCCAAAAGACTAGTTGCAATCGCCAATACGACACCGCCGAAGGCAAACCAATGCAACTGGTCCATGTGTCCTTGGGCGATCAACCAGCCACCACCGGCTGAACCGACGGCTTGGCCCAAGTACATAGAAGAGGTGTTGAGCGCGACGGAGCCTGCAGAGAGCTTGGGTTCAATATGGATCAACCGCGCTTGTTGCGCAGAGTTGCTCGCAAACATACCCAGACCCCAAGGGGTTAGTACTAAAAACGCCAAGTAGAAATTACTACCCAGTGACCAGCCCACCATGCTGACGGAGATGAGCAGCAAGCTAAACGTGACCGCTTTGTCCGCGCCAAAACGATCCACATGGCGCGACAACATCACATTTCCAAATAATCCGCAGGCACCAAACCAACCTAGCAATAAACCCAGTTGCTCGGGCGTCGTTAGGAGTGTGAGTTTGAAATAGGGCGCAAAGTAGGCTGTTAGGAAAAACTGGCCGCTTGCACTGATGACGGTGACTAGCAAGGTGAGCACCAAGGGTTTGGTGCTGAAGGTTTCTCGCCAAGCGGACATGGTCATGACGGGAGGCGCTATTTTGCTCGGAAGAACCCCCCATACCCATGCCGCACTGATGGCGGACAACACCGATAACAAACCAAATACGCTGCGCCATCCGTAGACTTCACTCAACCAAGCAGCGATGGGCATTCCGATTACGGAAGAAATAGACCAACCTAAAAAGATAAAAGTGATGGCGCGGCCACGCGCTTGCGGCTCGGCTAACTGGCCAATGCAAGCAGCTGCCTGGGGCGTGAAGATGGCTGGTGCCACCATGGCAATAACGCGAAACCACAAAATATGCTCGAAATCAGGCATAACCAAGCAGACAGCATGCATCACTCCATACCAAAGCATGACTAGAGCAAGCAACTTACGACGGTCGTAGGTGCCCAGCACGGAGGCAAAAACGGGTGCGCTTAAGCACATCAGGATAGAGCCAGCGGTAATTAAGCCACCAGCTGCTGAAATGCTGACATCTAGGTTGTGGCTGATGTCGTTGAGCGAGCCTGGGACCATCAGCACACCGAAGCCAATGACGGCGTTACCAAACAGCAGACACCACAACAGCGCAGGCGAGAGACGGTGCATCTCTTGTTATCTGCGGACTTGTAATGCGCCGGGATTGACGATGTTGGTAGGCGTGCCCTTGATGAAGTTAACCACGTTGTCAAACGCGGTGCCAAAGTACAACTCGTAACTTTCTTGTTCTACGTAGCCTATGTGGGGCGTGCAGATGCAGTTTTCTAATCGCAATAGGGCATGGCCTTGCAAGATGGGTTCGCTTTCAAAGACATCAATAGCAGCCATGCCCGGGCGGCCACGGTTGAGGCCTGCAATTAATGCATCAGGTGCGATCAATTCAGCGCGCGATGTGTTGACCAGCAGGGCGGTGGTTTTCATGGATTGCAGGTCTTCCAAGGTGACGATGCCCCGTGTGGCATCGTTCAAACGAAGGTGCAATGTCACGATATCGGACTGGTTAAAAAAGTCTTCTCTGCTTGCCGCTGCTTCGAACCCGTGTTCGACGGCCAATGCGCGCGAAGCTTCACTGCCCCAAAGCAAAACCCGCATTCCAAATGCTTTGCCGTAACTGGCTAAAAGTTGGCCAATTTTTCCGTAACCCCAAATGCCTAAGGTTTTGCCTTTCAAGACCTGGCCTAAGGCAAAGTTGGTGGGCATGGCGCTGGATTTCAAACCGGATTGTTGCCATGCTCCGTGCTTTAAGTTGTTGATGTACTGGGGCAAACGCCGCATGGCAGCCATGATCAGGGCCCATGTCATCTCAGCAGGAGCTACAGGAGAACCTGCGCCTTCGGCCACCACAATACCGCGTTCTGTACAGGCGGTTACATCCACGTGGCTGCCGATCTTGCCTGTCTGCGAGATCATTTTGAGCTTAGGAAGTTTTTCGATAAGTTGTCGCGTGATGTGCGTGCGTTCACGGATCAGCACCAATATTTCAGCGTCTTTGAGTCTGACGGACAACTGACCAACGCCTTTGATGGTGTTGGTGTAAACCTTGGCAGGATAGGCTTCTAACTTATTGGCGCAACTGAGTTTTCGGACGACGTCTTGGTAATCGTCAAGGATGACTATGTTCATCCCCCAATTGTGCCTTGCCACTTCAGCGCACGTGTTCAGTGCCTGTTTTCGATTTCAGCTAAGCGGTCGAGTTCAGCGCAGACATCGGCCATGCGGCCAGATATCACCATGCGACCGGCGCTTTGCCGGTTTTGCTGGGCTTCCATGACGCGCGCAACGCGTAAAGGAATGGGAGTTGTGAATGCAGGTGAACTTTGCATGGCTTGGGCTGGCATAAAGCTGCGAACGGCAGAGTTGAGGGGGTTGAGTAAGCGGTAAGCGCTAAATAAGGCGATGTTCATGGGGTGCTCTCTTTACATCAAGAAATTGTTACGAATCAGGCCAACTGCCAAGCCTTCGATTTCGAATGGCTCGTCTTTTTGCACGATGATGGTTTTGAAGTCTGGGTTTTCAGCGTGCAACTCAATGCGGTCGGATTTGCGCTCAAACCTTTTGACGGTGACGTCGTCACCCAAACGGGCTACTACGATTTGGCCGTTTTTAGCCTCGCGAGTGGATTGAACGGCGAGCAAGTCGCCATCCATGATTCCGGCATCTCGCATGGACATGCCGCGCACACGCAGGAGATAGTCGGCTTTGCGGTCAAACAGGCTGCTTTGAATGACGTAACTTTGATCGACGTGTTCTTGGGCCAAGATAGGGGAACCAGCGGCGACGCGGCCAATCAAGGGCAAAAGCATGCTTTGCTGGAACGCGCTCATTTTTTCGGACAACTGTTCTGTAAAACTGGTTGCTGGTTGCGCACGGTTGAAGGATTTGAGACGAATGCCACGCGAAGTGCCACTGACTAATTCGATGGCACCTTTGCGGGCTAAGGCTTGTAAATGCTCTTCCGCCGCATTGGCAGATTTGAAGCCGAGTTCTGCGGCGATTTCAGCACGCGTAGGAGGTGAGCCCGTGTTGGCGATAGCCGATTGGATGAGTTCCAAAATTTGCTGTTGCCTAGCGGTGAGTTTCGGTAGATCAGACATCGTTACTTCTCCATGCACAATGAGGTTTGGTTGCAATGCCTGTTTAGGCATCCAGTAACTGTATTTTTAACCAGTTATTTGAGTTTGGCAAGAGATGGAAGTAAAAAAAGTCAAAAAAGTTGTTATTTTGGCCACAGGCGGCACGATCGCGGGTCTCGCTGGGGATGTAACGAAGCCCCATAACTATGCGTCAGGTCAACTTAGCGTGACGCAGCTCACTAAAAACTTAGATGCGACAGGCGTTCATCTGATTCAAGAACAGGTCTGCAATATTGACAGCAAGGACATGCAATTTAGCCATTGGCAGACCTTGCTGGAGCGTTGTGACTTTTGGATTCACCAAAATGACGTAACAGGGCTGATCGTGACCCATGGCACTGATACCTTAGAAGAAACAGCATTCTTCTTGCACGCGGTTCTGAAGTCCTCCAAGCCCATTGCAATGACCTGTGCGATGTTTCCCGCCAATGTGCCACTGAGTGATGGCCCCCAAAACCTACAAGACGCACTAGATTGGGTTTTGAAGACACAAGAAAACGGTGTTCACCTTGTGTGTGCTGGCCAGGTGCATTTCGCTATTGGTGTGCAGAAAATTTTCAGCGACCGGTCCAACGCATTTGCTTCGCGCCAAGAATCATCTCTGCAAACGGATACCTGCGCGTTAAAACTTGATTGGTCTGTGCCGTCCGTTGCGCAAGTTTTAATAACACAGCATTGCCCAAGGGTCGAGCTGATTTATAACCATTCGGGGGCGGACGGCCAGTTGGTGAGAACTTTGCTCGAGGCAAATAAAAAAGCCATGTCTGATCCCATTACTAGCGCGACACAAACTTCTGCCATTGAAGGGTTAGTTGTTGCCGGCACGGGAAGCGGGACTCTGAGCCATGATCTTGAAATCGCTCTTGAGGAAGCGCAAAAACTAGGCCTTTGGGTGGCGAGAACGTCCCGTTGTGCATATGGGGTCGCGGATCCTGATAAGCACCCAAGCATCCCATCTTTGCACAATCTAAGCCCCGCTCAAGGGCGCGTGGCCATGATCCTTGGTCTGATAGCGCGTCGCGCTGCTTAGTTACCCCACCTGGGTGGTTTTTTTATGACGCAGGCTTTATTTCGATAAAGCCTCAAATGCGCGGCTTTTTATTTCCTCCACCGATCCAGTACCGCTGATATGACGGTACTTTGGCGCTGTTGCCGCATCTTTTGTTGCCCAACCTGAGTAGTAGTCGACCAAGGGTCGGGTTTGGGCACTGTAGACATCTAAGCGCTTCTTGACGGTTTCCTCTTTGTCGTCATCGCGCTGTATGAGAGGCTCACCGCTGACGTCATCCACCCCCGCAGTTTTTGGCGGGTTAAAGGTGATGTGGTAAGTGCGACCGCTGGCAACATGCACACGTCGACCGCTCATGCGGTCGATGATGGCGTCAAAGGGGACGTCTATTTCCAAAACATAGTCGAGCACAACGCCAGAATTTTTCATCGCGTCTGCCTGTGGAATAGTGCGTGGAAATCCATCAAAGAGAAATCCCTTGGCGCAATCTTCTTGGGCGATACGTTCTTTGACCAAGCCGATGATGATGTCATCGCTGACCAATCCACCGGAATCCATCACTTTTTTGGCAGCTAAGCCCATGGGAGAACCCGTTTTCACCGCTGCACGAAGCATGTCGCCCGTAGAAATCTGGGGAATACCGTATTTTTGGCAAATAAACGTTGCTTGCGTGCCTTTGCCAGCGCCAGGTGCGCCTAACAAGATGAGTCTCATGCTGTTTTCCTCGGATCAAATCATTTTTTTATCTAATTTCCGAGAATAGCACGCCAAGGCCCTACCAAGTCTTACGGTTTGCCCTCAAAAAAGCGTCTAACGCGGGCCAAATCCTCGGGTGTATCGATTCCAGGGCCAGGGGCGTGATCAGAGACATGCACAGCGATGCGGTGGCCGTGCCAAAGTGCGCGCAGCTGCTCAAGGGACTCGAGCATTTCTAGGGGAGCTGGTTTAAGTTGGGGGAAAACGCGCAAAAACTGAACTCGGTAGGCATACAAACCCACGTGTCGAAGTGGTGCTGGGCTCGGTAATTGTGTGATCCCATGACTAAATCCGTCGCGCCACCACGCGATGGGAGCTCGGCTGAAATAGAGGGCTGTGTCGCGTGCATCAAGCACGACTTTGACGACATGTGGGCTGGAAAACTCTTCGATGTTGTCTATCGCATGGGCCAGAGTGCTCATGCTGCAGTCGTCCCGCCTAGCTAGCAATTGCGCCACGGCATCGATGGATTCTGGTGCGATCAAAGGTTCATCGCCTTGCACATTGACGATGATCTCTTGTTCCTTGAGTTTCAAAATTTTGCAGGCTTCGGCTAAGCGATCGCTACCGCTGAGATGGTCCGAACGCGTGAGGATCGCTTCTACGCCATGCGATTGACAGGCAGATATCACGCGTTCATCGTCCGTCGCCACGACCACACGGCTTGCTGACGATGCACGGGCACGGTGTGCCACACGCACGACCATGGGGACTCCAGCCAGATCGGCTAAGGGTTTGTCTGGCAGGCGTGAAGATGCCATCCTCGCTGGAATCAAAACGGTGAAAGTCATGGGGAAGTACTTACAAAAAACTCAGGAGGCTTCAAGCTCTTGGTCTGTCAAAGTACGCGCTTCGTTTTCTAACAAAACCGGGATGCCGTCGCGGATGGGATAGGCCAACCTAGCGCTGCGAGAAATCAGTTCTTGGGTTTCGCGTTTGTAGTCCAGCGGACCTTTGGTCACTGGGCAGACCAGCAGTTCAAGTAATTTGGTGTCCATGGACGGATGATAACTTTGGGTGAATGTGCGCCAAGATCTGCGCAAGCAAGTCTGGGGGTATTGCCGTCACGAGAGGAACCGCCCAAGCATTGGGTAGGTAATTCCAAAGTTTGACGGCATCTTTTTCTGTGCATAAAACAGCCCCTAAAGCGGGGTCTAGATTGACTGTGCGCATGTCATCGTGGTCCGCCAAGGCGTGTGTTGTGGAGGGCGAAATCCCGCGCTCTGACAACATATCGAAAAAGGCCTGCGGTTTTCCAATACCAGCTAGTGCCTGCACCTTTTGGCCTCGAAAGCTCGAAAGTGCTTGCGTTGTCCCATCTGCTTGTTGGGTCCAATTGCCTAAAACGCGTGGTACCAGAAAGTTTGTTTTTGGATGTTGGGGTGCTTGGCTAGATGTAGACACGGTAATTATGGAATTGCCCAACGCATGCACAGGCCAAGGTTCGCGCAAAGGTCCAGCCGGGAGAACCCAACCATTACCCAAGCCACGCTCGTCGAAAACACAGAGCGCCACATCGTGTGCCAACGCTAAGTGTTGCAAACCGTCGTCGCAGACGATCAACTCAACGAGCGGGTTTTGCGCCAGCAGATCAAGCCCCGCTTGGAATCTGTCTTTACCTACGAATACAGGGACTTGGCATGCCCGTGCGATCAGCAGCGGTTCGTCGCCAACTTCCAAAGCCAAACTCTGCGGCGTGACAGAGCGCGTGGCCGCGCTGGAGCGACCGAATCCGCGCGACAAAACACCTACTTTGAAGCCTTGCGCTGTCAATTGCTTTACCAACGCAATGACTAAGGGGGTTTTACCGACCCCGCCAACAAAAACATTTCCAACAACGATGACGGGAATGGGTAATCGACTAGATTGAAAAACGCCAATTCGGTAGAGCAGTTTTCTGCACCAAACGAGTAAGCCATAGACCAGACTCAGTGGCCATAAAAGGTAGGCTAAAAGCCCCTTGGTGAGCCATGCCTGTTGAAGCGCAAGGCGAATGTCTGGCATGAAGGCTGATGTCAGAGCGACTTTATTGCGAAGCGCCGGCTGGTGCTTGGGCTGCGAACGTCAACTGGTTAAGTTGGTTGCGCCTTGCGGCTTCCATCACCATCATCACCGACTGGTGGGTGGACTGCGCGTCGGCGCTGACCACGACCATGGGATCGTTCAGGTTCTGCGTGGCCTTTGCCAAGGCGTTGCTGATGCTTTGCACATCCCGTCCGCTGACAACCACATGGTTCACGCTGAACTGGCCATCGGCACTGACCGACACAACGATTTCGCGAGGACGCTCCTTTTGTGGCGCGGCATTCGCGACGGGTAAATTGAGTTCCATTTCGGTGAATTTGCTGTAGGTGGTGGAGAGCATCAAAAAGATGAGTACCACCAACAACACATCAATGAAGGGAATCAGGTTGATTTCTGGCTCAGTTGCGCTGGAGCGGCGAAATTTCATGCCGTTCCCTTAGCGCTTCATAGAACCACGCAACACCATCAAGTGCCGCAGAAACTGCTCAGAGGTGGTTTCGAGTTCCAGTAAGTAGCTATCTACTAAGCCTTTGAAATAGCGCCAAAACATCAGCGCGGGAATCGCCACGATCAAGCCAAAGGCCGTGTTGTAGAGCGCCATAGAAATACCCTGCGCAAGTTGCGCTGGGTTGTTGGTGCCAGGAGCTTGAGAACCAAAGATGTCAATCATGCCGATGACCGTCCCTAGCAAGCCAAGCAGAGGCGCAGCCGAAGCGATCGTGCCTAGAGTCACCAAATGCTTTTCAAGGGAATGGGCGACTTCGCGACCTGCAATTTCCATGCTGGAACGTAAATCTGCGTCACTGATGGTTGGGTGCGCAAACAAAGTTTGCCAACCACTTGCCAAAACTTTGCCCAAGGCAGAGTGCTCGCGTAATTGGGCGGTGACGTCGGCGCTAGGCAATGATTTTTGCGAAGCGGTGATCGCTTGTTCCAACAAACCATCGGGTGCTATTAGTTGCCTACGTAAGCTGAATAAACGTTCGATGACCAGAGCCAAAGCCACAACAGAACAGGCCAGTAGGGGCCATATCGGCCAACCAGCCGCTTGTATGATCGCTAGCAATGCAAAACTCCAAGAAAATCGCGTTGTTTAATTATGTCCCACAATGAATTTGCTTGAAACCGCCGATATAACGCCCCGCATTTGGGGCGTTGGTGTTTTATGCCGCGCGATTGCTGACGCCTTAGACGCGCGTTTCAATCCAGTGGCTGTTCGAGGCGAGATTTCAGGTTTCACGCGTGCTAGCAGCGGACACTGCTATTTCACTTTGAAAGACCCGCAGGGGCAGTTGCGATGCGCGATGTTCAAGCGTTCTGCCCAAATGCTGGGTTTTGCACCAAAAGATGGCCAAACCGTGGAGGTATTTGGGCGTCTGGGGGTGTATGAACCCAGGGGGGAGTTGCAACTGGTCGTCGAGAGCATGCGCACCACTGGACTTGGGACTTGGTTTGAGCAATTTCTTAAGCTCAAAGCCCAGCTCGAAGGGGAAGGGCTTTTTAGCGCTGAGAGAAAACGCGCGATTCCTGAGCGTCCTCGCGCCATCGGTGTGGTGACTTCATTGGGCGCAGCAGCGCTCCATGATGTGGCAACTGCTCTGCAAAGACGGGTGCCACATATTCCTGTGATTTTGTCGCCAGCACTGGTGCAGGGTTCGGATGCGCCGACTTCTTTGTTAAAGGCATTACAGGCCGTAAGCACGCAAGCTGACATAGATGTTGTTTTGTTAGTGCGGGGTGGCGGCGCTCTAGAGGACCTATGGGCCTTTAACGACGAGCAACTCGCCCGCGCCATCGTGGCGTGCCCCGTTCCAGTCATCAGCGGGGTAGGGCATGAGACCGATTTCACGATCGCCGACTTTTGTGCCGATTTGCGGGCACCTACCCCGACTGCAGCCGCCGAAATGTGCGCGGTTTCGCAGGCTGATCTGATGCAGCATGTCATGGGATTGCAAGAGCTTATGCAAAACTTAGCGCATCGCCAGATTGACAAGCGTTCTCAAGGACTAGACCTTGCGCAGTCACGCATTGGCAGACCATCTCAGGCTGTTTCGCAGCAAGTTTTAAGGCTCACAAGGCTAGGCCAATCGATGCACCAACGCATGGTTACGTATACCCAAGCTTGCCAGCACGACTTGCTAAATAAAAATGCCCAGCTCGAGCGTGCTTTGGGCCAAACCATGCAAAACAACCAGCAGCGGGTTCACCGCGCGCAACTGCGTTTGGGTCTGCTGGACCCTAAGTTGGTCTTGCAACGCGGGTTTGCTTGGTTAACCGACGCACAGGGGGAGGCAGTGAGCTCTGTGAGTCAAGCAAAAGTGGGCCAGCCTGTGCGCGCAACCCTTGCCGATGGCGTGGTTGATTTAACCGTGTCATCTAAAAGCCCCAATTAGTTTTTACAATTCAACTTTTCACCCAAGAGGATTTCATGGAACACACTCTCCCAGCTTTGCCCTACGCAATCGACGCATTGGCCCCCCACTATTCAAAAGAAACCCTGGAGTTTCACCACGGCAAGCACCACAACGCCTATGTGGTTAACCTCAACAACCTGCAAAAAGGCACCGAATTTGAGAGCATGCCCCTCGAAGACATCATCAAGAAGTCCAGCGGCGGCGTCTACAACAACTCTGCACAGATCTGGAACCACACTTTCTTTTGGAACTGCATGAAGCCCAACGGCGGTGGTGAGCCTTCTGGCGCATTGGCTGCAGCCATCAACGCCAAATGGGGTAGCTATGCAGCTTTCAAAGAAGCTTTTGTGAAAAGCGCCGTTGGCAACTTTGGATCTGGCTGGACTTGGTTGGTCAAAAAGGCGGACGGCTCTGTCGACATCGTCAACATGGGCGCTGCTGGAACCCCTCTCACAACCGCTGACAAAGCCTTGCTGACAGTCGACGTGTGGGAACACGCTTACTACATCGATTACCGCAACCTGCGCCCTAAATTTGTCGAAACCTTCCTCGACAAGTTGGTGAACTGGGGCTTTGCAGAAAGTAATTTCGCTTAAGCCTTTTTTGACGGAAACCGTTTCTTTCCAACAA
This sequence comes from Burkholderiales bacterium, assembly GCA_947373745.1. Classification (GTDB taxonomy): domain Bacteria; phylum Pseudomonadota; class Gammaproteobacteria; order Burkholderiales; family Burkholderiaceae_C; genus Limnohabitans. The sequence continues at coordinate 24,885 of CANBZB010000014.1, forward strand.
AAAACCGCCTTGTAGGCGGTTTTTTTATAGGCTTCCAATTACAACTCGGCGTGATGGGTGAGTTATGAAGCCTTAATAGGCACGCCAACCAATCGACTACCCGCCTTAAAGCCTTTCCTTGCAAACCAACCTTGGTGCATCTCCAGAACAAAGCGAACGGGTTTCAAGGAGCAATGGGAATCGGCAGTCTGTGGTTTCATATCGGCCAAATTGACGATGGTTCCGTCATCCGCCACAAAAGCGGCGGTCAGGGGCAGCAAGGTGTTTTTCATCCAAAAGCACTGGACACTGGCTTGCTCAAACACAAACAACATGCCCTCGTGCAAGGGCATATCGCTGCGATACATCAGGCCGATACTGCGCTGCTCTGGCGTTTGGGCAACTTGGGTATCGATTTGATACATACCCAATTGCAACTTAATACGCGGCAATTGAGTTTGAGGTTGGTCTTGGGCAAATGAAAGGGCGCACCAAAATAGGAAAAAGGCAGTCGAAAAAAGACGTTTCATGGTCGCACTGTAAAGCAAACCACAGCCTTAACTCCCACAACGGGGGAGCAAGAAAGCCAAAACCCTAGGCGATTGGGGTTTTTTCGCTTTTTACCCCGATAGAATGAACCAATGGCAACCAAGAATCCGACCCCGAAAGTTCAACTTCCTGACCGAGATGACGGTAATTCAGTCGTTCTAGAAAGACGCACCCAGCGGACCCAACCGCCGCAAATGTTCCAAGTCCTGATGCTCAACGACGACTTCACCCCGATGGAGTTCGTGGTGATGGTGTTGCAGGAGTTTTTCAGCAAAGACCGCGAAAGTGCCACCCAAATCATGCTCAAAATCCATTTGGACGGCAAAGGCGTCTGTGGCGTCTACAGCAAAGACGTTGCCGCCACCAAAGTCGATCAGGTGCTAGAAGCCGCCCGAAAGTCCGGCCACCCCCTCCAATGTGTTGCAGAGCCCATTGAATAAACGCATTCCATTTCCATATACAGTTAAACCACCATTGCAAGCCCGAAGGAATACACATGATCGCCCAAGAACTTGAAGTCAGCTTGCACATGGCCTTTGTAGAGGCCCGTCAACAAAGACACGAATTCATCACCGTTGAGCATTTATTGCTGGCGCTGTTAGACAACCCCAGCGCCGCCGAAGTGTTGCGCGCTTGCTCCGCCAATATCGACGATTTGCGCAAATCTTTGGCCAATTTCATCAAAGACAACACGCCGCAAGTTGCAGGCACCGAAGAAGTCGATACCCAGCCCACGCTTGGGTTTCAGCGCGTTATCCAGCGCGCCATCATGCATGTGCAGTCCACAGGTAATGGCAAAAAAGAAGTGACGGGCGCCAATGTGTTGGTCGCTATCTTTGGAGAAAAAGACTCACACGCTGTCTACTATTTGCACCAGCAAGGCGTGACCCGTTTGGACGTGGTCAACTTCATCGCCCACGGCATCAAAAAGAGCGATCCGCCCGAAGCCACCAAAGGCCCAGAAGCCAACCAAGGCGAACAAGAAGAGGGCGCAGCCACCGAAAAGAGTGAAAAAGCTTCGCCTTTGGAGCAATTCACCCAAAACCTCAACCAACTCGCCAAAGACGGCAAGATCGACCCCCTCATTGGTCGCGAATACGAAGTCGAGCGCACCATCCAAATCTTGTGCCGCAGACGCAAAAACAACCCGCTCTTGGTAGGTGAAGCCGGCGTGGGTAAAACGGCCATCGCTGAAGGCCTCGCATGGCGCATCACCCAAAAAGACGTGCCAGAAATCTTGGCTGAGGCGGTTGTCTACTCCCTTGACATGGGCGCTTTGCTTGCGGGTACCAAATACCGTGGTGATTTCGAGCAACGCCTCAAAGGCGTGATTAAGTCATTGCAAGGCAAACCCAATGCCATTTTGTTCATCGACGAAATCCACACCTTGATCGGTGCTGGCGCTGCTTCAGGCGGCACTTTGGACGCGTCTAATTTGCTCAAGCCCGCGCTCTCCAGCGGACAGTTGAAGTGCATTGGCGCAACCACCTTCACTGAATACCGTGGCATTTTTGAGAAAGACGCTGCCCTCTCACGTCGCTTCCAAAAAGTCGATGTGGTCGAACCCAGCATCGAGCAAACCGTGGACATCCTCAAAGGCCTCAAGTCGCGCTTTGAAGAACACCATAACGTCAAATATGCGGTGGCTGCTTTGCAAGCCGCCGCTGAACTCAGTGCCAAATACATCAACGACCGCCACTTGCCAGACAAGGCGATTGACGTGATCGACGAAGCTGGTGCCGCGCAACGCATCTTGCCCGCTTCCAAGCGTAAGAAAACCATTAGCAAGGTGGAGATCGAAGACATCGTCGCCAAGATTGCGCGTATTCCGCCAGCCAACGTCTCCAACGACGATCGCGGCAAACTCCAAACTTTGGAGCGCGACCTCAAGAGCGTGGTCTTCGGCCAAGACAAAGCTTTGGAAGTGTTGGCCGCTGCCGTCAAGATGGCGCGTTCCGGATTGGGCAAAAACGACAAACCGATTGGCGCTTTCTTATTTAGTGGCCCCACAGGTGTTGGTAAAACCGAAGCTGCCAAGCAATTGGCCTACATCATGGGCATCGACTTGATTCGCTTCGACATGTCCGAATACATGGAGCGCCATGCGGTGAGTCGCTTGATTGGTGCGCCTCCTGGGTATGTAGGCTTTGACCAAGGTGGCTTGTTAACCGAAGCCGTCACCAAAAAGCCGCATTGCGTGCTGTTGTTAGACGAAATTGAAAAAGCCCATCCCGATATCTTCAACGTCTTGTTGCAAGTGATGGACCACGGCACATTGACCGACAACAACGGTCGCAAGGCCGATTTCCGTAACGTCATCATCATCATGACAACCAATGCGGGCGCCGAGACCATGAACAAGGCCACCATCGGCTTTACCAATCC
>CANBZB010000015.1 GCA_947373745.1 Burkholderiales bacterium
AGTAGCCAGCGCGTGCTCGAAGAAATTGAAGAGCTCACCAACCCCAAAGTCAAGGCCGGCAAAAAAGCCCTGAGCCCTGAGCAAAATCAGCTCAAAGCCACCGTGTTGTCGGTGCTCGATGTCGTGCGCGACGAGTCCAGCAAAGACGCTGCCGTGCGTTTGGTGTTCGAGCCCAAAACCCGCACCATCGAACAACAAGAACTCATCACGACTTTGCTGGCGCACACCAGTTTGGAGACCTCGTCTTCGATCAACCTGACGATGGTGGGTATCGACGGTCGACCAGTGCAAAAGTCGATGCGCGACATGCTCACCGAGTGGATCGAGTTTCGCCAAGCGACAGTTTTGCGTCGTTCGCAACACCGTTTGAACAAGGTGCTCGACCGCATCCATATTTTGGAAGGCCGCCAGCTGGTGCTGCTCAATATTGACGAGGTGATCGCCATCATCCGTCAGAGCGACGAGCCCAAAGCCGCGTTGATCCAACGCTTCAAATTGAGCGACCGCCAGGCCGAAGACATCTTAGAAATCCGCCTGCGCCAATTGGCGCGTTTGGAGGCGATCAAGATCAAGCAAGAGCTCAAAGAACTCGGCGAAGAAAAAGCCAAGCTGGAAGAGATCGTAGGCAACGCCACCGCTTTGCGCCGCTTGATCGTCAAAGAAATTGAGACGGACGCCAAAACTTTTGCCGACCCCCGTCGCACGTTGATTCAAGAAGAGAAAAAAGCCGTCGCCGAAGTCAAAGTGGTGGACGAACCCGTCACCGTGGTGGTCTCCGAAAAAGGCTGGGTGCGTGCGCGTAATGGCCATAGCCACGACCCCAGTAGCTTTGCGTTCAAAGCGGGTGACGGGTTATATGGAACCTTTGAGTGCCGCACGGTCGATACATTCATCGCCTTTGGCTCCAACGGCCGTATTTACTCGGTACCCGTTTCCCTGCTGCCAGGCGCACGGGGAGATGGTCAGCCAGTGACCACCTTGGTGGACCTTGAGGCGGGGACACAGCTGTTGCATTACGTTGCTGGCCCTGCCAACGCCACCTACTTGCTCAGTAGTTCTGGCGGCTACGGCTTCTTGGCCAACATCGAACACATGGTTTCACGTAACAAGAGCGGTAAAGCCTTTGTGACTGTCAACGAAGGTGAAGCCATGTGCCGTCCTTCTCCAGTCAGTGGTGGTTCTGGCGAAACACCATGGCCGGTTGCCGTGAACGTCGCTTGCGCTTCAGTGGGTGGGCGTTTCTTGACTTTTGCCATTGGCGAGCTCAAAACCATGGAAAAAGGCGGCCGTGGCTTGATGCTGATCGACCTCGAGCCCAAAGACAGCTTGGCTGGCGCTGCTGCTTACACGCGCAGTGTGCGCATCGACGGCATAGGGCGGGGCGGCAAGGCGCGGGAAGAGATCTTAGAAATTCGCAGTCTTAACAATGCAAAAGCTGCCCGCGCCAAGAAGGGCAAAGCGGCAGATCTTGGCTTCAAGCCAAGTGGCATCGTGCGTATTGAGTAAAACAAAAAAGCGGCTTAAAAGCCGCTTTTGTTTTGTTGGGTAGCCCTTAAGCCTTCGTTTTGGAAGCTTCGGCTGCGGGAGCAGCAGGTGTAGCTTCTTTCTTAGGGGGACTGCAATCGAAGCACACAAACATGGATGAACCCAAGATGCGTTTGAAAGAGCCGTTGTTGCGGGGTTTGTGAACGCCGCACTTGATGCAGCTCATGGTGTCGCCAGTTCTGCCAAGCCCCTCGAAAGGCGATCCGCCTTTTTTGGATTTGTAGCGTAAACCGTCGTTGGAGATTTCTGTTTTTTCTGGGCGTGACATCGTTTTTGTAGATCTGGACAAAAGCGTATTTTCGCAAATTTATCGGCTGACTTCCCGTAAAAGGCGAAAAAAGCCCTCAAAACGATGAAAAATCTTTCCAAATAGAGCGCAAACCTATGCTTTTTCTCGCTCAGACTTCATTTCTTTATTCTGTAATGGTTCAACGCCAACAGGCGTAATTCCTCGACAATACCCAGATCACACAAGGAGATGCAACATGATTCACTCCAAAACACTACGTGCTTGGGGCCTTGGCCTCATGCTTGCTCTAGGAATTTCCTCGGTTTTGGCGCACGGCCCAAGGGGCTATGTCGGCGTTCACTACGGCTGGGGAGGTGGTTATTACGATCCTTGGTTGGCGCCTGCCATCGTCGGTTCAGCCATTATTGGCACGTCTATCTACCTGTCTCGGCCCTATGGTGTGGTGCAACCCAGCACGGTCTACATCAACACACCGCCTCCTGCGGTCATCGTTACCAACCCACCCCCTCAGGTGCAATGGGTAGGTGCGCCAACTGCCCCTGTCTCGGAGGCGTATTACTGCCGCGAAACTGGGCAATATTTCCCCGTCGCTCAAACCTGCGTCAGTCCTTGGTTGGTGGTTTACCAGCGCTAACAAACTTAGGAGGGCGCGCTGTCATCCGACCGGCCAATTCGCACGTTGTTAGAGAGACCGTTTGGTCTTTGATATCAGAACAAGGAGTTCTTGATGAAACGTCTTTCTAAACTCTTAGCCAGTCTTTTAATAAGTGCATTAGCGATTCCAGCAATGGCGCATGGAGGCTTTGGCCATGGTGGCCATGGTGGACACGGCGGTGGCTTTCGTGGCGGGTATGAATACCGTCAAGGATGGGGAAACAACTGGGTAGCCCCGGTCATAGGCGCCACTATTTTGGGCGGTGCGATTTACGCAGCAAATCGGCCCGTCTATGTTGTGCAACAACAGCCCATCGTGAATGCGCCACCACAAGGCGCTTACTACTGCAGTGCGTATCAGCAGTTCTACCCCAATGTACCGACTTGCCCAGTGCCTTGGCAAATCGTGCCGTACCACTAAAAATTTCAGGTTTAAAACTTCAGGTTTAAAAACCTAGGCTTAGCATTTCAAAACGTTGAAAGTTAGAGGGTCACAAATTCCTTGTGACCTTCACGGGTCGAATACCGCACAGTCCCGCCTAGCGTTTCTACCTCTACGCGGGCTTTTCTTTCGCCATACACCTTGTGCTTGAGCCACCCCAACTCGTCTTGCATCTCCTTGTCGCCAGCCAGTTGACGGCTCCAGCAACGCAAATCTGGTGACCAACGGTAACCGCGTGCTTTTAAAATATCTTTGGTTTCAAAAGGTGAGCCCACGGCATACACCTTTTTCATAGGCTTATTGAGCGTTTCTAGCATTACCAAAAGGGCAGTTTGTTGGCTTTGTGGCAACACTTGGTTGAGTAAGGCTAGCAAGGCGCGGCAATCGGCTTCTGCGCGATGCGCCTCATAAAAATAGCCTTGCGTGGTCAATAAATACTCCAGCTTGGCAGAACCAAAACCTTCTTCTCGCCAGTCAATGTCTTTGATGCTGCAGGCCCAGTTCAGCGTCTCAAAAATAGGCCAACGCGCTTCGACAAAAGGCCGATCAAAAGCAGCGTTGTGTGCAATCACCACCACCACGTCTTTCAGGAGAGCGCTGACCTGTGCATCCTCAATTTGCTTGCCATGCACCATATCGTCTGTGATGTGATGCACCGCAATCGTAGCGGGTGGAATCGGAAAGCCTGGGTCTTCTAGTTCATCAAAAACATCGAGTATTTTGTGAATTTCTCCCGTGATGGGGTCGAAATCAAACAGCAACATCCCCAATTCAATGACCTTGTCGTGCAGGGGATCAAAGCCCGTAGTTTCAGTATCAAGCACTACGCCGCGACAAAGTTTATTACCCGCTAATGCGGGGTTAAACACGCTGGTGTGTGTAAGTCTGCGCAGCACCTTGTAGTCAGGGTGTTGTTCTAATTGTTGGGCTAGGGCTTCGATATCGGATGTCATCGTGTGTGTCTTAAATATGGGCGATACAAATGCGTATTGTGAATCGCGAAAACGATCTGTGGGCTGATTGTCCAACGCAACGGGTTTGGGATAGCGCAGATGTGAGGTGACGCAATGCTCAACGCAGATGTTCGCGCTGTCGTTTTTCAATTGCGTGGGCTAAGAACAGCCCTAAACCCAAGGCAACAATTGACGCACAGCCAATCACAAAACTAGAAGAAAAATGGGTCAGTAAATTCGCCAGCATTAACACCCCTAATGATTGTCCTAGAAATAAAAAGCCCGCAAACAATGTCACGCCAGTACCTCGCGCAGTGGGCACCATTTGGGTTGCATGGACTTGCATGGTGTTGTGAAACATTGCAAAACCAAATCCACCACCAAAACAAGCGGGGAGGGCGAGTTGCCACCAAGGTGTGAAGGCAATGACTAAAAAGCTCACGGCCAACGCACTTGCCCCCACACGGGATAGCCCTGTTTCGCCGAATTTATGAATGGTGTACTTGGCGGTCGCCATGTAAACCATACCGCCCAAACCAAAAAGAGCAGCTGTACTTCCTGCAATCGTGAGTGAAACCCCAAACTTATTGTGTAAATGCGTTGCCGTTATCGCCAGCAAACCAAAGACACAGGCCCCTTCAATGACGGCAATAGACAGCATGGTTCTGACCCAAGCATCTCTTCCAGCAATAAACAGTTGTTTGAAAAACCCCGCTGAAATGTGGTGGCGATGGTGTGAAGCGTCGAGCTGTCTCCAGTGCCGCCAAAGTAAAAAACTCACGGTCCAGAAAAAACACGCCATCATCACAAATGCCCATCGCCACCCTAAAGTGTCAGTGAGCAATCCACCAAAAAACTGCCCCGAGGTGATACCCAGCATGGTTCCTAGGCCAACCCGCGCTAATGTTTCTTGCCTTTTGTGGTAGTCCACTACATCACCTACCCACGCCAGTGACATAGGAATAATGCCCGCTGAAAATATAGCAGTGGCTATGCGCGCTATAACCAGTTGTTCCAAGTCGGTACTGAGGGCGGAAAAAACACAACCTAAGCCACAGCCTAAGGTTGCGAGAATAACCACACGGTATTTGCCCCAACGGTCACCCACGGCGCCATAGAGCAGTTGCATCACACCATAACTGATCGCGAACATGGACACCACTTGTGCTACTGCGCTCATGGGCGCATCAAATACTTTGGAGAGTTCAGGCAGCATGGGGTCGCAAATCCGTTGTACCGACATGCTTGAAAAAGTAGCCAGAGACAACAACAAAATCGCCCGCTTGGTTGCGGGCGAGAGCTCGTGGTAGCTGGGGGATGTGCTTGATGAATTCAAAACATTTGAACTTTACTACGAGCAAACTGATAAAAACGCTAAAAACATTAAATTAGCAGAATAGCGTTTAGCATGGAGGGTATGAGCAAAAAATGGTTTTCTGTATTCTTTATAGTAAGTGTTCTTCTTTTCCAAGTTCTGGCAACTCTAAAAGGTGGTGACACACTCGCCACTGCCAGTGCAGACACCAATACGTCCAGCAACTCCATTTCAGCCGAAGTTTTGGGGGTTTATTTCACGCCACCGGCAGGCGCGGCACAAGCGATTGTCAAAACGATTGATGCCAGCAGCCGTGAGGTTCTCGTGCAAGCTTATGGATTCACCCACAACGCAATCGCCCAAGCAATTGTTCGGGCCCATCAGCGTGGAGTGAAAGTATCTGTATTGCTAGACCAAAAAAGCGATCACACCAACCGGTATGTCGTTGATCTTTTGAATAATGCGCAAGTCACCCTGCGACAAGATGGTAAGCACGCTATTTCGCATAACAAAGTCATGGTGATTGACGAGAGCGTCGTCATCACAGGTAGCTTTAACTTCACCAACTCTGCTGAAACCCGCAATGCAGAAAATTTTTTGATCTTGAAGTCATCGACACTTGCAAACCGTTACAAAGAAGAATGGCTTAAACACTGGGCTCACGGTGTGTAATCGTCAGTTGCTAAGAGTTAGGTTGTCACCTCTAAAGATGCACCAATTTAGATCTAATCCCTTTAATCGATAAGCATCTTGCCTAAAATTCCAAGCAAGTTGTTCTGAAACACTTTCGATAATGTGCTTCGACCAACACCATTTCACTTTTTAACTTTTGGAGATATTTCATGACACTTACACCTGAACAAGTCATTGCCGCCAACAAGGCGAATTTAGAAACTTTGGTTGGTTTGACTACCAAAGCTTTCTCAGGCGTTGAACAACTCATCGAATTGAATTTGGCTGCTGCCAAGTCTGCAATGACGGATTCACAAGAGCACATCAACGCTAGCTTGAGCGTCAAAGACGCCCAAGAGTTGTTGGCTTTGCAATCGAGCTTGTTCCAACCTTTGGCTGAAAAAGCAGTTGCTTACAACCGCCATTTGTACGAAATCGCAACTGGTACTGGTGCACATTTCCACGGTACGGTTGAAGGCAAAGTTGCTGAAGCACAAAAAGCTTTCCACGCCATGGTCGATAACGCGGCCAAAAACGCACCTGCAGGCTCTGAAGCTGCCGTCGCTGCTTTTAAAACAGCGGTCTCTGCTGGTAGCAACGCACTCGAAACCGTGCAAAAAGCTGTCAAACAAGCAACTGAAGTGGCAGAGTCCAACTACAAAACCCTTGCTGAAAGTGCTTTGAGCGCCACGGGTTCCGCGACTTCTGCAACACGCAAACCAGCCGCTAAAAAGCGTTAATTTGAAGCGTGGATAAAGTCGATGGCGTCGTCATTGGCGCCGGTGTAGTCGGTTTAGCCGTTGCCAGAGCCTTGGTAACGGCTTCACCTTTTGGAGCGCGCGAATGGATGGTGTTAGAAGCTACTGACGCCATCGGAACGGGCACAAGTTCTCGCAACAGCGAGGTGATTCACGCTGGCATTTATTACCCACAAGGTTCCTTAAAAGCCAAGTTGTGCGTGCAAGGTCGCCACCAGCTCTATGACTACTTAATAAAAAATGGGATCGCCCATCAACGCTGCGGCAAACTTATTGTTGCCACGCATGAGAGTCAAGTTCCAACCCTTGTATCTATCAAAGCCAAAGCCCACGCAAACGGTGTAGGGGATTTGGTGGAGGTGGACGCAGCGACAGCGCAAAGAATGGAGCCAGCACTTGCATGTTTGGCTGCATTGCATTCACCAAGCACCGGCATTATTGATAGCCACGCGTATATGCTGAGCTTGCAGGGTGATTTTGAGAATGCGGGTGGTTTGGTGGCGTTTCATGCGAGCGTGGAGAGCGCTGAATGCACTGCTGAAGGCATCGTCTTACATATGGCAGACGGCACTGAGTTGATGGCCCGAATTGTCGTCAACGCTGCAGGTTTAACTGCGCCATGGCTAGCAGCTAAATTCAAAGGGCTACCAGAGCAACATGTCCCCTCTGCATACTTTGCAAAAGGTAATTACTTCACCTTGAGCGGTAAATCGCCGTTCTCCAGATTGATTTATCCAGTACCTGAGGCGGCTGGATTGGGTGTGCACCTGACATTGGATTTAGGCGGTCAAGCCAAGTTTGGTCCAGATGTGCAATGGGTGGACAGACCTGACGATCTAGCCGTTTCGCTGGAACACGAAGATGCGTTTTATCGTGAAGTTCGTAAATATTGGCCCGCATTACCTGACAGAGCTTTGCAGCCTGGCTACGCAGGCATGCGACCCAAAATATCTGCTCCGCACGAGGCAGCAGCTGACTTTTGTATCCAAGGACCCGCCCAACACGGTGTGAAGGGTTTGGTTAATTTATTTGGAATTGAATCGCCCGGACTTACCAGTTCGCTTGCGATTGGTGAAGCGGTACTCAAAGAGTTGCAGCCTTAAGTATTCGATTTTGGCGAGATGTCTCGCGAAAATCTTCTAATTTGTTGATTTATTCAAATTTATCGAAATATTTGCATAAATACCACTATTTATCAGGAAATCTCAGGAATCGCGAAATTCTTTTATTAAATTACATGCTCGCGAGAGATAACTAGGACTACAAGGACTGTCAAACACCCTTGGCTGCTTAATGAATCTCCATAAGTTTTTTCGCAAGCTAATTTAGTTAAAGGGAATCAAACCATGTTTTTAAAAGTGAACAGTGCAATTTTTGTAGCTACCTCTATATTTCTCGTTGGATGTGCCACTGATGCCCAAAAGGCTGAAATTGCTCGTAAAAATTCTTTGAGTGCTGCGATCGTGCGTTCGATGCCCGATTCCAGCGCCTACCAACGCTCCGTAGCAGCAAAAGACGCAGAGCGGCGCGATAAAGTCATCAGCAATATTAGAAACGTTCCAAATTGGTTCTTATCCGATGAAATCGGTGATGATATTGTGGTTGCTACAGCAACGGAGAGTTCACCCGACATGCAGTTGTCCATTGATATGGCTATGTTGTCCGGAAAGCGCTTATTAGCCACTTCACTGGGTGAGAAAATTTCTGCCCGTATGGCTGAGTTTGGCGGCCAAACTTCTGGAACCGCTGAAGAAGTCATGATGAACAAAGAAATTGAACGTGTCACAAAGGCCACGATTGCTGATATTTTGTTGAAAGGTTATCAGCGCGACCGTATTGAGGTGGTGGCGAATGGACCTGAATTCCAAACGTTTGTACGCTTGCGCTACCCTACTTCTGAATTGAGAAAAGCCTTGGCTGCTGAAGTTAGCAAAAGTAGCATGATGGCCGCAAAAGTGAGAAAAACCAAAGCATTTGAAGATTTAGAAAAAGAAATTGAAGCATCACGTAGTTCAAAATAACTCGGGATGACAAAATTTCAACCGCAGGTATCTTGAGTTCTAAACATCAGGTGAGACTATGAAAGTTGAGTGGATAGCAACCTTTTTGATTGCACTGATAGGCACTTTTTTAATGGGCCTGTCAGTGCAGACTACACGCGAACTTTCTGTGACAGTCGAGTCCATGAAAAATCGCATGCAGTCGCAAGAGGACCAACTTGCGGCTACCAAATCGCAGATGAACTCTGTGGCTGGCGAGCTTACAAGAATTAAAGAAACGCAGGCGGTTGTGACGCAGCAAAACTTGCAGGATCAAGTTCAAGAAATTATTCGCCTAGACAGAGAAAAGCAACTTGCTTTACTGGAAGAAAAATCGCGCTTTCGCAAATTAGAAGATAAATACAAAACCGAGAAAAGTAGACTTCAAAAACTCCAATCACAAATTGATTTGGCTAAACACCAACTCGATCTTGCTGATAAAAATGTTGAAGTTGAAATCTTGACCTCCGTGGTAGAGAGTAGCGTACAAAAGAAGATGGATAACTTCTCCCAATCTACTAGCGTGGTAAATTCCAAGGCTATGAATGATGTCTCTAAGGCTTCACTCAAAGGCGCTGATCGGTTTGGTGAGGCGCCTTATCGTGAAACAGTTTCCGTGCAACCCACGCATGACACTTCAAAAGACAGTAGTGCTGTTCCCCAGCCCTTGATGGCTAAAAAGTCTGCATTGTTGGAAGAGCGTAAAAAGTTGGTGACCCAACAACGTACATTGGATGAAGATAAGCGCAAGTTAGCCAATAATGTGGCCGCATTGAAGCAACAAATGCAGCTTAGCTCCCTAGCTAACTGAATACTTCTTGTAAAGATGAACGGATGAAGCTCTTGCAATCATTTAAAAATAGATTTTTCGGCCTGATGCTCATGGCAGGTGCTGGATTGCTTCATGCGCAAGATATATTGCCTGTCTGCAAGGGCGGCGATGTCCGCCAATGGCATTCATGCCGCGGCGTCATAGACGATGACGAATATTCTTATGCTGGCGACTTCGTGATGGGTAAATTTGATGGCCGCGGCATCTTAGAGTTTACGGCTGACAAGTACCAAGGTGACCATTACCAAGGCGAATTTAAAAATGGTCTCAAGCACGGCTTTGGCATGTACTTCTTTTCCAACGGTGATAAATATGTTGGCGAATACCAATTCGGTAAAAGGGAAGGTAAGGGAACCTATGCATTTAGTAATGGACAACCTGCTCTAACAGGTATTTGGTCGAACAATGCATTGGTTACGAAAACAGCTAATTCTCAAAACGCAAGTAACAAATTAAACGATCTTCAATCACCCGAATTCGAAAAAAAAAAGATTGAGACTTTAAGGTCTAGTATTCTGAAGGACCGCGCATCCGAAAAATTAGACGCGCAAACTACCAAAATGATTGGTAAAGCCCGTGATGCTGTAGCCATCGTGATTGGAGTGCAAAACTATAAAAATTTGCCCTTTGCTAGTTATGCCAACAATGACGCGAATCAGTTCAAACAGCATGCCGTTCGCTATTTGGGTGTAAAACCCGAAAACGTTAAATTACTTACCGATAGCAATGCCAACCGCGCAGAAATATTGCTTGCATTCAAATATTGGTTACCCGCCCACATCAATGCTGGGAAAACCGATGTCTTCATCTACTACAGCGGACATGGTTTGTCGCAAGAGCAAGTGAAGCAAAAGTATTTTTTGCCATTTGACGTCAATACAGATTTATTAGAAGAAACTGCAATCAATCAAAAAAGCCTATTTAAACAAATTAGCCAAGCAGGGGCTAAATCTGTTGTTGTATTTTTAGATACGTGCTTTAGCGGTTCTAGTCGCGTGGGTCAGACATTGGTTCAGAACCAGAGAGCTGTGAATTTAAAGCTAAATGCCGATGCGCTGCCTGCTGGATTTAGTGTTTTGAGTGCCGCTAGTAATCAGCAAGTTGCATATGGAGACGACAGTTTGCAGCATGGAGTGTTCACATTCTTTTTACTAAAGGGAATATCTGGTGAGCAAATAGGGCAACAGACTAGGCAAATGAATCTAGGCCAGCTTGCAGAATATGTCACGCAAAAGACCAGACAGTTCTCGCTTAATAATAACAAGCAGCAAGATCCCAAATTCATTGGAGATCAGCAGCAACTTGTTGTGTATTGAAAATGCGAATCAGCACCAAGCTTCTCTGTAAGGCTATTTTTTATTGCCTGATTGGAGCGCAGGTCAGCAACGTGTTCGCGATACCGATTGACGTCAAGGCCGATTTTTATTTTGGACCTGACATATCGCGTAACCAAGCCTGTGACAACGCACGGGAAGCTGCAAGGTCTAAAGCCATTGCTATGGTGACAGGCGAAAAGGTATCTTTCGATCAGCAATTGCAATGTTTCCAAAATACTAAAAAAGGCGAAGAGCGTAAGTGTGAAATCAACCAAAACTCCTCGGTTTTGGTTGAAGGGCGTATTAGCAAAAGCGAAACCATCTCAGAGACAGTCAAGAACGTTCCTGGTGCGCAAGTGTGCACAGTGTTGATGGTGGTGGATGTGGCGCCTCCCTCAGTGGAATCGGATCCCAGTTTTGATTTGCAGCTCGAACTCAACCGCACAAACTTCAGGCAAGGTGACAACCTTTCTATCAGGGTCAGTCCAACTGCACCCATGTTCATTCATATTTTCAATTGGCGTAGCGCTTTTAACAAAGAGAACGTTGTAAAAATTTTCCCCAACGATTTGGATAAAGATAACTACATCACCAAATCCATCACTATCCCAGCTATAAACAGTGAAGCAAAATATAGTTTGGAGTTGGATTGGGATGCGCCAACTGGCTACGACAAAGATTTCATGAGTGAATCTATTATTGTGGTGGCTTCAAAAAAACCAATCCCATGGTTATCTGTTTACGATATTCAAAGATTCAAAGAAAAACTGATGGAAATCCCGCTCAACCAACGCCGAGTTGTACAGCGGTCTTATATTTTGCTCAAGTAATTAAAAGAATACCTACAAAAGTTTCCGACCTAATTCGTCAGCAATTTTCTTTCTCTCTAAATACATTTGGGCGCGTTCAGAGTTGTAGTCTCTGACAATGGCAATCGAGTCAATCATTTTTTGATGCAACTCATGCATATCGGCAATAGTTTGCTTCATTTGTTTCTCGATGCTTTGCAGCTGTTTTTTCTTGGTGACGAATGCATCTATATTGGCCATCAAAGGTTGCCAGTTTTCCAAATGGTCATCGGAGCTTGGATTGCTTTGGTTGAGGCTGTTGACTGTGTTTGAAATACTTTCAAGTGTCGTGTAGATATCGGACAACTCGGCAACATTTAACTTGTTTTGCAGATGTTCATAGGCATCTAAATTACCGAACTCTTGTTCAAGTGCTTGTTGTATGGTTTTGTTTGAATCTAATGTGGCTTGGTGGAATTTGGGAATAGACGCTTCTTCACCCGCCGCCAGCCCTTGCAACGGAAGAAGCGGTTCGTCATGTAGATCCGCTATGTGACTTGTTGACAAATCAGGTGCGACTTGCTTGTCAATTTGTCCGCCACTGAAAACTTTGTTAAATAAGTTCATTAAAAAATTCTATCAATTCGATACTTCTAAACTGAAGAAGAAGATGATGCTTTTTTGCTCTGTTATCTTCATGTCAATATGTGAGCCAATTTGATTTGCCAGCGTTTGTGATAGCCAAAGTCCTAGCCCAGTGCCAGCAAACTTCTTTGCAGCTTCGGATCGGTAGTAACGTTGGAATATTTGCGCTGGATCCGGAGGCTCCATCTTTCCAAGCGTATTCTCGATTTCAAACAAAATTGTGTTTTTGGTTGCGTCCTGGAGACTACTTAAACGTACAAATATGGTTGAAAAAGGCGGCGAATATTTATACGCGTTACTGATGAGATTTAACAAAATGGAGCGTACATAGTTGATGTCTGTAATGACAGTGGTAGCGTCGTTCACATCAATCTCAAATCTTATTCTTGTCTCCAATTCTGTATTGGCACTTAGATATTGCCTATACAAGCTTTCTATTTCATTTTTGATGGCGTACTTTTGTATGGAGGGTTGAATCAATCCGCTTTCTTGTTTTTCAGCTTGTACGCAGTTATCTATGACTTGGGCTATGTTGTCAATAGCGGTATCAATTCTTTGGGTCCAAATATTTTTTTGTTCATTTGGATAATTTGATTTGGTAATGGCATCCGCACCAATCTTGATCACACTCAACGGGGTGCGTATTTCATGCATCAGCATTGACAAAAACCTTTGCTGATTCTGTCTCAGCGCCGTTTCATCCGCTGCTACTTTAAGAGCGTTTGTTGCATCTAGGGAATGCTTATTAGATGTATTTTGGTCCATGATCGTGACCATATGGATGATCAATATCCCAGATACGATGAAAGCAAAAAACGGTAAGTTGTAGACCTTGAGTTCTTGAAAAATATTGACGGGAGAAAAGATAAAAGCAAAAAGATTGATCGCAAAAGTAAGGGCCAATACCAATAGAATTAAAATTCGCAAGACGAATATCAATTTTGGGTCGGAATTATTTTTTGCGTTTCTAATGAAATCATAAAAAATGATGGCGACCAAGGTTACTAGCAACGAAATGGCGATGCCTGTAATTAATTGCCTGTCCGTAAATAAACTCAATATTGCAATCGCGCAGCTTGCCACAAGGACCAAATAAAACAAATATTTGCGTTGCTCTTGAGTTTTTTCTGTAGCCGTTGCTAGATGAACGGTGTACAAGCCATTCACCATCGTTCCTAAATTTAAAAACGGCATCAGCAGGTAAATTTGTGCGGCACTCAGGCTCAATTCAACTGGGAATGCATGCGGTTGCGTTACCAGCAGTCTGGCTATCGAAAACACCAAGGTGATGAGGCTGAAACCATATATTTTTCTGCGAACATGTACAAAACGAATGGTGGCCCAGATCAATAGGGTGAATGCCGCGCCCAATTGAAAGGCCGCTACCTGGCTGGCATGGTTAAAAGGGATATTTTGGGTGTCGCCTGTATCTGCGCAAGCAAGTCCCATAGCTGCAAACGTCAGCACGGAAAAAATTACTCTCGCGATAGAAAACCTAGTCATTGGTGCAATTTACTGGATAGGTACCCAATAATCTGAGAAAACCTGATATTTCAGCATCAAAGTTAGCAATTTATAATTATTTTTGAAAACTTCTATTTTTTATGCCACCCAACAACAACAGCGTTATCTTGGTTGAAGACAATATCGCGCTTCGTGAAGCATTGGAGCACCATTTGGTGGAGGCCGGCTTTTCAATTCGAGGCGTGGGTGATGGGCAGGAATTAAATCAAGAACTTGCGAACAGCAAGCCTGATGTGATCGTGCTGGACTTGAATTTGCCCGAGGAAGACGGCATCAGCATCTCTAAACGTGTTCGACTGGCTTATCCCACCATGGGCATTGTGATGCTTACAGCCCGTGTGCGAAGTATTGACCGCCACGAAGGTTACGATTCGGGCGCTGATGTTTATCTGACTAAGCCCGTCAATCCTTCTGAGCTTACAACCGTTTTACAAAATCTTTGTAGACGTATTTCCCCTCAGGTTGATAACCAAGTATGGACACTGCATTTGGCTACATTGCAACTTGTATCGCCTGCTAAAGAAGTTATCAAATTGACAGTCAGCGAAGCCAAATTGGTCCAAGAGTTAGCACTCTCTGGCGACCTTTTGAGTATGTCAAGATTGATAGAGGTTTTCGGAGACATAGACCTTCCCGAACCCACCAACAAACTACGAATTGAGCAAGTGGTGAGCCGCGTCAGACGCAAAATGGATGTGCTCTTAGGCGGCCAACCTAGTATTAAAGCGGTCACCCGTTTGGGTTACAAATTATTCGTGCCAGTTGTTATTGCGTGAATCTGACTTTTAACCATTCACTGGCTTCTTTTCCTGTCCAGTCGACTGGACCTTCTACGATCCACTTAGGTTTGCCTTGCATTGACAAAATCACGGTTGTTGGAAATATTTTGACACCCCATTGTTTTGCAATATCGCCTTGCCGATCGGCTATGACGGGAAATGTAAAACCCGTTCTGGCGACGAATTGCTGTATCTTGCTAGGCGATTCTTTGACATTGACTGTCAAGATAACTACCTCATGGCTAGTGCTGAAATCTTGCAAAGTTTGTAGCGATGGAAGCTCTTCCAAGCAAGGGGCACACCAAGTCGCCCAGAAGTTCAAGACAACAACTTTTCCTTTGAGTTGCTGCCAATTCCATGCTCTACCTGAAATATCTGTGAAATCGATATTTGGAGCCGCTAAGCTTTTGTGCCAGAGTTTTTTTTCAAACTGTGCGTGCGCTTGGCTTGCCCATATAACAAGGGCAAGCCCTATGCCCCATGCACAATGGCTTGCCCTGGACTTCATCGCGACTTAAATCTCACGCGCTGAGATTTGGTATTTGAAGTCGTCTGGCGCATAAGAGTCAAAACGTCCCTCGTTGTTTTCTCCGATCGGATACATGAAAAAACCCAACCGGTCCCCTTTGCTTTGGGGCAGGTTTAAGTCATGTGCCATATTCCAAGCGATCCAATTGCCTTCCCAGCCGCCAAAGAGTGTTTGGTAGACAGGCTTTACAACGGGGTGTTGGTTGGATTTGATCCACTCTGGCGTTTCAAGTCGCATGACCTTAGCAACATCAGCTGGATCCATCGCTAACCATCCTTGGCCTTTGACATAAGCTTCTGCGCGGCAGTGCTGAGCACCTTTTAAGTTGGCTGCATTGCCTGAGAGTTCTTTGTAGCCAAATGCTGAAGGGACTACGCGCAAACCATAGACATCACGTGCCGGAATGCCGACCGAACGGCAGAGGCCCACAAACAAGGCATTGATATCTGCGCATTTACCGCCTAAATTGCCAGTCTCCAACATGGTTTTAATATCGCCTTCTCCGCACCCTCTGACCTTTGGTTCGCGCCATGCATTGGCAACTATCCAATCGTAAATGGCACGTACCTTTTCCAGATCTGAATTTGCACCTGCGATGGCCTTGGTAGCGGTTGCTTTCACAATGCCGTCTGTGGGCAGTAGGGCCGTAGCGCGCGTGAAGAATTTCAGCGTTGCTGGATCTTCACTTACTGGGGTATTGGCAGATAGTGCGCGATTTTGCGTTTGAACGCGGCTCGTGATTTCTACGTATGGCTTATCTACATGTGCAGGGAACTCTGCATACAGCATTTGCACACTTTGCAAGCTGTCGGTGCGCAAACGTGTGTTCCCGTTACTAGAGAAAGAGCTGTTCTCTGATTTCTGCCAATCGCTGCTGACGCTTGGAACAGGTAACCAGACACGTGTGGTGCCATCGGTTTTAAGAATATCGACACGCGTCGTCACTTCAAAAGTACGCCACTTACCAGGCAGAGGATTGAATACGCGTTCAGGGATGGGGGCGCTTGCTGGCAATGTTGTTTGAGCAAACGCGAAAGGCGCTAAAGAAAGTGCGCCCGCAGAGGCGACTCCCATTATTAGGGAACGACGAACGGGGGTCATTAAGAAACTCCGGATAAATAGTTGAGAGACCTGTCGGCGCATAAGAGGACCCATGGGTCCAATGCCTCGAAGGCAGGTCGCTTTGCATCATGATTGATGCAAAACAGGATGCATCTTATCTTGAACCGATTTGTTTCTTAAAGACTTTGATAGCCTTTGCAGACTCCGTAACCAAGTCAGGCCCCTTGTAAATCAAGCCTGTGTAAATCTGAACCACATCCGCGCCCGCTTTGATTTTGGCTATGGCGTCATCACCACTCAAAACACCACCCACCCCAATGATGGGAAAGTTGGGGCCCATGGCCTGTCGCAATTGGCGAATGACGTGGTTGCTCTTCTCAAAAACAGGTCGACCTGATAAACCGCCCGTTTCATTACCATGTGCCAGGGCAGACACTGCATCGCGCGCTAAGGTTGTGTTGGTAGCTATCACGCCCCATGAAGGACTAGCGTCTGACACGCAATGTTTTTTTAGTGTGTTGGCAATAACGCTAATTTGTGCCTCGTCTAAATCTGGTGCAATTTTGATAAAAACAGGGACTTGCTTGTGATGCCGTTGCGCTAGCTCAGAGCGTTTTGCAGTGAGTTGAGAGATCAAAGCATCGAGGGCTTCGTCGCTTTGAAGTTCGCGCAAGTTTTTGGTGTTAGGGCTTGAGATATTGACGGTGATGTAGTCTGCATGGGGATACACGCCTTCTAAACAGATGAGGTAATCGTCGGCTGCGTTTGCAATGGGGGTAGATGCGTTTTTACCTATGTTGAGCCCTAAGAGCATGGGCTTGCCCTCGGCTTTTTGGCGGAATTGCGCTTTTTGCACATTGTGTAAAAAAGCGTCTAAGCCATCATTGTTAAAACCTAAACGGTTTATCAATGCATCGGCTTGTGGCAAACGAAACATGCGTGGTTTAGGGTTGCCGGGTTGGCCTTTGGGGGTGACGGTGCCAACTTCTACAAAACCAAATCCAAAAGCACGGAAGGCGTCGATGCATTGGGCATTTTTATCAAGACCCGCAGCTAGACCCACACGGTTGGGAAAGGTAAGCCCGGCTAGGGTAACCGGGTCTTCAACCCGCTTGCGTGCATATAAACATTGCAGCACGGTGTTTTGCGTTTTGGCAAGCAAGGCAAGTGTGTGTTCGTGTGCCACTTCGGCATCCATCGAGAACAGAAAAGGGCGGGCCCACGAATATGGCAAGAACGACATGGATAATCTCAATCTTTGATGATTCGAGGATTTTCGCCGATGAGCACCCCTGCACCGAATACCGCACTGACACAAGACGAATTAAAGACTTTGGTGGGGCAAGCCGCCTTGCAGTTTGTAGTGCGCGGTGAGATTGTGGGCGTGGGTACAGGTTCTACTGTGAATAAATTTATCGACGCCTTGGCGACGATAAAAGACGAGATCAAAGGCGCAGTGTCTAGTTCAGTGGCTTCTACTGAGCGTTTGCGTGCCTGCGGCATTAAGGTGTTTGAAGCGCAAGAGGTAGATGCGCTTTCGGTTTACATAGACGGTGCAGACGAAATTGATCGCAACGGCTTCATGATCAAAGGCGGCGGTGCCGCTTTGACGCGCGAAAAAATTGTGGCTGCGCAATCTAAGAAGTTTGTATGCATCGCTGACGAGAGCAAACTGGTCGAGACTTTAGGTGCCTTTCCGTTGCCCGTAGAAGTCATCCCCATGGCGACTGCGCGCGTAATCCGACAGTTCGATGCAATGGGCGGTAGGGCCATGGTGCGAATGAAAGATGGCAAACCGTTAGTCACTGATAACGGTCAGCATATTGTTGACGTCACAGGTTTGCATATCAAAGACCCGCTTGCATTTGAGCTGACTACCAGCCAATGGCCTGGTGTGGTGACGGTGGGCGTGTTTGCGCACCAAAAGGCGCAAGTTTGCTTGCTAGGTACCGCTAGCGGTGTGAAAACTTTGACTTTCGAATAGAGAGCTGCCTGCCGACAGCACGCGATGCAATACCTATCCGTTCATGCCCTGATGCCTTAAGAGCGCATCCAACTGCGGCTCTCTGCCCCTAAAGTCTTTGAACGATTCCATCGCTGTTCTGCTTCCACCCGCTTCCAAAATGGCTTTGCGGTATTTGCGCCCCGTTTCGACATTGGGTGAACCGTCCGGTGCGGCTGTTTCTTCAAACGCGGCATAGGCATCGGCACTGAGTACCTCGGCCCATTTGTAACTGTAATAACCTGCCGCGTAGCCACCTGCAAATATGTGGCTGAAGGTATGCGGTGTACGCGACCAAGCGGGGGGTTGCAACACAGACACTTCATTGCGCACGTCTTGCAAAATGTGCATGAAGTTTTGTGCTTTTTCGCCTTCGCAGTGCAAACGCATGTCAAACAGCGAGAACTCAATTTGACGCAATGTTTGAAGCCCGCTTTGGAAGTTTTTGGCGGCCAGCATTTTGTCGAAGAGTTCGCGTGGCAATGGTTCACCTGTATCGACATGCGCTGTCATATGGCGTAAGACCGACCATTCCCAACAAAAGTTTTCCATAAACTGGCTAGGGAGTTCAACGGCATCCCACTCCACACCGCTGATGCCAGAGACATCGCGCTCATTGATCTGTGTGAGCATATGGTGCAAACCGTGGCCACATTCGTGGAAGAGGGTGATGACATCATCATGGGTCAAAAGTGGAGGTTTACCACCCGTACCTTCAGCGAAGTTGCACACCAAATGTGCAACTGGGGTCTGTAGTTTTTGGTTGTCAGGGCGCAACCAACGTGCACGTACATCGTCCATCCATGCGCCACCGCGTTTGCCTGAGCGTGCACCTGGGTCTAGATAAAACTGACCGACCAATGCGCCAGAGCGTTCAATCCGGTAGAACTCAACACCTGGGTGCCACACGGGCGCTGTGTCTTTTTGGATGCTGACTTCAAACAGCGTTTCTACAATTTTGAACAAGCCTGCCAGTACTTTGGGGGCAGTGAAATACATCTTTACTTCTTGTTCGCTGAAAGCGTAGCGTGCTTCCTTCAACTTTTCACCAATATACGTCCAGTCCCAAGCTTGTGGGTCTTTGAGCTTGAGTTGTTGTGCGGCGAACTCGCGCAATTCGGCTATATCTTTTTCTGCATAGGGTCTTGCTCGCTTGGCAAGGTCGCGCAAGAAGGTCATCACCTCGGCGGGAGACTGAGCCATCTTGCTAGCTAACGAAACCTCAGCGTAATTGGCATAGCCCAAGAGTTGTGCTTCTTCGTGGCGAAGCGCCAAAATTTCTTGAATGCAGATGGTGTTGTCTTGTGAGGCGTTTCCGCTTGAGGGGGGCGATGCGTCTGCCGGTGAGTCAGAAGGCCTAGATACCGATTGATCAGAAGCGCGTGTGACGTAGGCACGATAAAGTTTTTCTCGCAAGGCTGCGTTGTGCGCAAATTGCATGATGGGTAAGTAGCAAGGCATTTTCAAGCTGAGTTGATGCCCTTGTAGTCCTGCTTTTTCTGCATTGGCTTGGGTCATTTCCAAAATATCGGCTGGCACGCCTGCTAATTCTTCAGCAGTGACTAACAACGTCCATTGGTCTGTGGCGTCGAGCACGTTTTCGCTGAATTTTTGGCTTACATCGGCCATACGTTCTTGAATTTCAGCAAAGCGTTTTTTTGCTAAACCTGACAGTTCCGCACCGGACAAAACAAAATTACGCACAGCCAATGTATGGGCGCGTTGTTGTTCGGCATTGAGCGATGCAGGAGGTATGGCTTTGTATTTGGCATACAAGCGCTCATCTGAACCCATACGCGTGTAAAAAGCAGTCACACGCGGCAATGCCTCGGTATAGGCGGCACGCAGTTCAGGTGAGTCGGCAACGGAATGTAAGTGACTCACCGCGCCCCATGCGCGGCTGAGTTTTTCAACGTTTACATCAAGTACAGAGGCAATTTGGCTCCAGTTTGTTGGATAGTCTGGTGCCGTAACAGTTTCTAGCGCGTTTTCAGCGTTTGCAAGCAACACATCCAATGCAGGGGCAATGTCTGCAGGCGCAATGGCATCAAACACTGGAAGATCAGAGAAATCGAGCAGAGGATTAGTGCTGGCATTCATAACTGGGTTATCGGGTAATAAGTGAGAGGAAATGGATTTTCAAAGACAAAAGGGCAAATGGCTTCTTCGCGATTTAAATGGCTTGGGTCGTATTGAGGGCGTTTTGGGCTGATTCCAAGGTGTTGACCAATAACATCGTGATCGTCATGGGGCCTACACCGCCTGGAACGGGTGTGATGTATCCCGCAACTTCTTTCACGCCTTCAAAGTCGACGTCACCACAGAGCTTGCCTTCGTCGTTACGGTTCATGCCGACGTCTAGTACCACTGCGCCGGGCTTGACCATGTCTGCCGTCAGCACATTGCGTTTACCCACCGCTGCCACTATCACATCGGCTTGTAAGGTAATGTCTTTGAGATTCACGGTGCCACTGTGGCAAATGGTTACGGTTGCGTTTTGTTGCAAAAGCATCAAAGCCATGGGTTTGCCCACAATATTGCTGCGACCCATGACAACGGCGTGCTTGCCTTTGAGGGAGTAGCCAATGCTTTCGAGCATCTTCATGCAACCGTAGGGGGTGCACGGCCAAAAGCCCTTCATACCGGTCATCAAAGCGCCAGCACTGGCTATGTGAAATCCGTCTACATCTTTTGCGGGACTGATAGCTTCAATGACCTTTTGCGCGTCTATGTGAGCAGGCAAAGGGAGTTGCACCAAGATGCCGTGTATGGATGCATCGTTGTTGAGTGCATGGACACGTTGCAGTAAATCGGTTTCGGCCAATGTTGCATCGTATTTTTCGAGCACTGAGTGAAAGCCTGCTTCTTCGCACGCTTTGACTTTGTTGCGCACATACACCTGGCTGGCGGAGTTTTCGCCTACCAACACAACGGCTAGTCCTGGTTTTACACCTTGGGCGGTAAGTTTTGCTGCGTCTATGGCGACCTGCGCGCGCAATTGTTTGGATAAGGCGTTGCCGTCAATAAGTTGTGCTGTCATAGTTTGAGGTGTTGACTAAATTTGAAATACAGGATGGGGCAAAAATTCCCCAATTGAAAACGCCCGTCTGTAACGGGCGTATCAAAAAAGAAATTGGGCAAAAATTTAAGCTTTGGCTGCGTTTTGCCCCAATGCTGTTTTGAGCAAGTCAGCAACGGTGTTGGCATTGAGCTTTTCCATGATGTTGGCTCGGTGGGCTTCCACGGTTTTAATGCTGATGCCTAAATCGTCCGCAATTTGTTTGTTCAAACGGCCAGCGACGATGCGTTCCAAAACTTGGGCTTCACGGGTGGTAAGTTTAGCCATCAATGCATCGCGGCTAGCAGCATGTTGGTGGTCAGCAAATGCGTCTTTGGCGTGCTCGAGCATACGCTCGACCAAGGCCACCAACTCTGCTTCTTTGAAGGGCTTTTGGATAAAGTCCATCGCGCCTTTTTTCATGGTGTCAACTGCCATGGGCACATCGCCGTGTCCAGTAATGAATACAACTGGAAGTGGCGACTTACGTTCGATCAGCTTGTCTTGTAATTCAAGACCAGACATGCCACCCATGCGAATGTCGACGATCAAGCAAGCGACTTCGCGTGCGTCATAACGGCTGAGGAATGTTTCGGCTGAGTCAAAGCAGCGTACGCGGTAGTCTTTGCCTTCGAGCAACCATTGCAAAGAATCGCGAACGGCCTCGTCGTCGTCGACCACATAGACAGTACCTTTTTTGGGAATCAGACTCATGTAATAAAACTCCAGCTTTAGCGAGCAGGTATCCAGAAAGAAAATCTGCAACCTGATATTTGATTTGCATTGTAGAGGTTCTCAGCTTGCATTCTGCCTTCGTGCGATTCAACAATGCTTCGGCATAAATTCAACCCAATTCCCATGCCCTCTGCCTTGGTAGAGAAAAACGCTTCAAACAAACGGTCCATCACTTCGGGTGCTAAACCGCTACCTGTATCGGTGACGCTGAATTCAATCACGGCAACACCTTGTTCTGTGCGCGGAACCACTTTGAGCTCGACTTGCCGACGCGCAAATGGCCGTTGTGCGGAGTCAATTGATTCAGCTGCATTGCGCATCAAATTGACTAAGACCTGCTCAATCAAGATCGGATCCACATGCACTTGCGGTAGACGGCTTGCAATCACTTGGCTTAGACGTACTTGTCGTCTGCGCAGTTCAATGCCTGCAAGTTCCACTGCTTCAGAGACCAGTTGCGGAACGCTGGACAAAGTGCGATTGGGCTCACTGCGTTTTACAAAACTACGGATGCGCTGAATGATCTGCCCAGCGCGCTGCGCTTGGTGCGCCGTTTTTTCCAACGCGGTGATCAAGTCGGCTTCAATTAAATTCTTCGATTTGATGCGCGAGACCATCCCGTTGCAGTAGTTGTTGATGGCCGTCAGCGGTTGGTTGAGTTCATGTGCGACGCTGGAGGCCATCTCGCCCATGGTGATCAGTCGGCTGGCAGTTTGGGCGCGTTCTGCTTGGGCTTGCGCTTGCTCTTCGGCTTGACGGCGCGGCGTGATGTCGGTCGCGATGACGATTTGTGCCAACCTACCATCCACCCAGTTGAGGTAGCGCGAGCGAACTTCCAACCACTTGCCTAAGTCAGGCAGAAAGATCTCAGCGTTCTCGCTTTGAATTTCTTGCAAATCGTCAATCGGAAAGCCTGCAAGGGGGTCGCTATCGTCTTCGTCAACGCCTGCTGTTGCGAGTTCGGTGGTGGTGCTTTGGGATGAACGTGGCAAACCGGCTTGCATGACCAGACTCAAGTGCCCTTTAGTCGTTGGGTCAAACCATTTTCGATAGAGCTTGTTAGCGAATAAAAGCTCTTCACTGCCCAAAGGCGCCACAGAAACTGAAGCGTCTAAACCTTCCAGAACTGTCGTGAATCGGTCATGCGCAGCAGAGAGCTGTTGGCGGATGCGTGTGGGCTCGGTGATGTCGGTCATCGACGTCATCCAGCCTGTTTGTTTGCCTAATGCGTCCACCAAAGGCGAAACATACAAACGTGCGTCAAATAGCTGGCCATCTTTACGTTTTACCCGCACTTGAAGACCATTGGTAGATGTACTGCCCTCGAGTTCATTCTGTAGTCGGGAGTTCAAAAGGGCACGGTCTTCTTCCGGCCAGTAAGGAAAGGGCGGAAAACAGCCGACCAATTCAGACTCAGTCCAACCCGTCATTTGGCAAAAAGCCGCATTCACATAAGTAATGCGACCCTTCAAATCCATCGCACGCATGCCCGTCAGGATGGAGTTTTCCATCGCCCGACGGAAGTTCGTTTCTGCCATCAATGCTTGCTGCGCTTGAACGCGACGGCGTGTGTGGCGCCAACTTCCTATTAGCAACCATGCTGTCATGGCACTCAAAATGGCGACCAGCCAGTACATGCCGTTGCCGATCATGCCTGGGGCTGTGCGGTAGGTTTGGGCGTGTATGGATAAGGCATAGCCCACTGGCATGACGGGCACTTCGTACTCATTGATTTTGAGTAGCCAAGGTAAAACCTCTGTTACACGGGGTTTGGCTTTGTTGGCTTGGCCTGCCAGCACATTGTTTTTGTCGTCGCGCAAGGAGACGATATATTGGCCGCTGATCTCCGTTGGTATGGCGTAGCGCAGGATTCCCTCTAGTGCAAACTCAGCCACGATCACCCCTTCAAACATGTTTTGTTCGAGGATGGGTAAATGCAATTGAAGCTGTGAAAACGGGGCTGGCCTAGCTTTGCTGTAAGTGATGGGTTTGGAGTAGATGGGTTGCTTTAACTCTTTAGCCAGTTGAAATACGCTGACTACCTCAGGTTCGTTGATCACGACGCCCGGATAGAGTTCGACTAGCGCATTCGCATTGGCGCTGGTAACGCTGATAACGACACGTCGCTTGGTGTCCAACCACGTAAGGCTGGAGAGTTCTGGCGTTTCGTCGATTATTTTTTGTGCAGTCGAGATAAAGCCTTTTGTTCCAAGGCGTTGAACTGTCAAATCTTTCGAAAATCGCACCAACTCTTCTTGCTTGTCGAGTAAGCGAAGTCGAACCCTTTGCTGGGCATATTCCACGTCTCTTCGCACAATTTCTTGCTCACGGTCGATTTCTTCGTACTTCAGATACCAAAAGACGCTAGTGATGGCGACCATAAAAACTAGCACCGCCATCAGCGGTGCAAGGAAGGCGAATCTGTCCTGCCGGCTTGGCGTTTGAGTGCCCCACCATTTGCGCCAGGCTAGGGCTAATGGTTTGCTGATGTATTGCTTGTATTGACGAAACATAGATGGGTTCTGATTATCATTGCCCATCAAATTTCATAATAAGAAAACACATGGCGCTATTTGAAATTTGCGTGTTTTTATGCCAGAATTACGCTACATTTGACTAAAACATAAGCAACTTAGGAGACGGACATGTCGGCACTACCGAATGATTTGAGAACATTTGCGCTCAACGATTCAGACAGTCAGGAAACGCGTGAATGGATGGACGCCTTGTCCGCCGTCATCCATGCAGAGGGCCCAGAGCGAGCCCACTATTTATTAGAGCAACTCCTAGAACATGCCCGCGAAAACAGCATCGACATGCCGTTTTCCGCTAACACGGGTTATGTCAACACCATCGAACCAGACCAAGAGGCCCATTGCCCGGGTAATCTAGAAATAGAAGAACGTCTGCGTGCCTACATGCGTTGGAACGCGATGGCGATGGTGGTCAAAGCGAACCGCCACAACCCAGAAGACGGCGGCGATCTCGGTGGTCATATTGGTTCATTTGCTTCCCTGGCCCATATGTTCGGCGCAGGTTTCAACCATTTTTGGCATGCCGAAAATGAGAACCATGGCGGCGACTGCATCTATATCCAAGGCCATGTCTCTCCAGGCGTCTATGCGCGTGCCTATTTAGAAGGACGTTTGACCGAAGAGCAGTTGCTCAACTTCCGCCAAGAGGTGGACGGCAAAGGCCTGTCTAGCTATCCCCATCCTAAATTGATGCCCGAGTTTTGGCAGTTCCCAACGGTCTCGATGGGCTTGGGCCCTTTGATGGCGATTTACCAAGCCCGCTTTTTGAAATACCTTCACGCGCGCGGCATTGCCAACACGGAGAACCGCAAAGTATGGGTGTTCTGCGGTGACGGCGAAATGGACGAGGTGGAGTCGCTCGGTGCCATTGGTTTAGCTGCACGTGAAAACCTAGACAACTTGATTTTCGTCGTGAACTGCAACTTGCAGCGCTTGGACGGTCCAGTGCGCGGTAACGGCAAGATCGTGCAAGAACTCGAAGGCGAATTCCGTGGCTCCGGTTGGAACGTTATCAAACTCTTGTGGGGTAGCGATTGGGACTCTCTCTTAGCCCGCGACAAAGACGGCGCCCTGCGTCGCATCATGATGGAAACCGTGGACGGTGATTACCAAGCTTTCAAAGCCAATGACGGTGCCTATGTTCGCAAGCATTTCTTCGGCCGCGACCCTAAGACACTAGAGATGGTCGCCCACATGAGTGATGACGATATTTGGAACCTCCGCCGCGGTGGCCACGACCCACAAAAGGTCTATGCGGCGTATCACAAAGCGGTCAACCACAAAGGCCAGCCAACCGTCTTGTTGATCAAAACTGTCAAAGGTTTTGGTATGGGCAAATCGGGCGAAGGCAAAAACACGGTCCACCAAACCAAGAAGTTGACAGACGAAGACATCAAAATCTTCCGTGACCGTTTCAACCTGCCTATTCCAGACAGCGAATTGGCCAAGATTCCTTTCTACAAGCCAGCAGACGACACCCCCGAGATGCGCTATTTGCACGAACGTCGCAAAGCGCTGGGCGGCTACTTGCCCCACCGCCGTACCAAGGCAGATGAGAGCTTTACGGTGCCTAGCATCGACACCTTCAAAGCCGTGATGGACCCCACTGCCGAAGGTCGTGAGATTTCTACCACCCAGGCGTATGTGCGCTTTTTGACCCAACTGTTGCGTGACCAAGCGATCGGTCCACGTGTGGTGCCTATTTTGGTGGACGAAGCACGTACCTTCGGTATGGAAGGCTTATTCCGCCAAGTCGGTATTTACAACCCAGCTGGCCAGCAATACACCCCCGTCGACAAAGACCAGGTGATGTACTACAAGGAAGACAAAGCCGGTCAAATTCTGCAAGAGGGCATCAACGAAGCGGGCGGCATGAGCAGCTGGATTGCTGCAGCTACGAGCTACTCCACTAGCAACCGCATCATGGTGCCTTTCTATGTGTACTACTCCATGTTTGGCTTCCAGCGTATCGGCGATTTGGCTTGGGCAGCTGGCGATATGCAGGCGCGTGGCTTCTTGCTTGGTGGCACCTCTGGACGCACCACCCTGAACGGCGAAGGTTTGCAACATGAAGATGGCCACAGCCACATCATGGCCAACACGATTCCAAACTGTGTGTCGTATGACCCGACCTTCGCCCATGAAGTCGGCGTGATCTTGCACCACGGTTTGAAGCGCATGGTGGAAAAGCAAGAAAACGTTTTCTACTACATCACCTTGCTCAACGAAAACTACGCCATGCC